>JBGTNO010000123.1:0-7047 GCA_041743065.1 Chthoniobacterales bacterium | reverse complement strand
CGCCCCGACCGACGGCGGCGGAACGCGCTGGACCGCCGAGGGCAGCGACGGCTGCATCGCGCGGGTCAACTTCCCCGCGCCGACGCTCAAAGGGAAGATCGACGGGGAAGGGAAGGCCATCGAGAAGATCAAGCAGCTCGCTGGCTCGGTTTTCAACCGGCTCTTCACGCCCGCGATCAGCTTCAAGCCGGTCGAGGGCTTCCGCGACGAAGCGACCGCGCTGCTGCCGAAAGCCGACGCGAAAAAGCTGATCAAGCTCTGCCAGAGCGCGAGTGCGCCTCGCGTGAGCTTTGAGACCACCGACCGCGACGCGGCCTGACCGGAGGGACACACGATGAGATTGCCTCGCTATCACAACAACATCGGCCCGCAGGTCCGCCGTCGGCGCTACGCCCTCGGCTGGTCGCAATCGACCTTCGCCGCCAAGCTCCAGCTCGCCGGCCTCGACATCAGCCGGAGTGGCGTCTCGAAGATCGAGGCGCGCCTGCGGTTCGTGGACGACAAGGACATCATGTTTCTCGCCGAGGTGCTGAAGGTTCCCGTCCAGGAACTCTTCCCGCGCCGCGAGGGAGCTGGTCGTTTGAGCGACTTCATGGAGAAACTCGAAACGACACGGTTCTAAACCGGCAGCCTGTTTCCCGCTATGGCGCCGTAGCGGGGACTCGCAGCGGAACTCAGCTCACTCATGAGATCGAAGGCTCATGCGCGCGGGCCGACAGAGCCCATCGACGAATAGAGAAGGCCGTATCCAGTTCGGCAATTCGGACTTCGGAGCCGAAATGCCAGATCGGGGATCGGAGGAACTACCCGCCGGATCGTGGTCGCTTCACCTGCCCCATGCAGCATCCCGGTTCCTCTGAGACCGGGAAAGCGGACAAAAAGCGGACAAATTTTGATCGATCCAGAACCGTGCGAACCAGTGCCAAAGAAATTGGGGAGCGTGAGAGGCAATGGAGCAACTGCCTGTAAAAGAGCACTTTACAGAGTAGTAAAGTGGTTGCGGGGGTAGGATTTGAACCTACGACCTTCAGGTTATGAGCCTGACGAGCTACCAGACTGCTCCACCCCGCGATTAAGAGACTCGAAACTACCGCGGGCGCGGTTTCTTGCAAGCAATATTTCTGGTCTTACTTGTCCACGCTGTATTTGCCCGGTCCGATGAACGTCATGGCGAAAAACACGATGCCCATCTCGATGGCGTGCGAAGCTCCGCTGAGGCCCTCGCCTTTTTGCAGTTGCATGACCGTCGCCACCAGCATGACGAACGCCAGCAGCAGGCAGCTCGGCCGGAAAAACAACCCCAGCGCAAAGAGCAGCGCCCCCGCGCTCTCCGTCGCCGCCGCCATGAAGCCCCAGAAGACCGGCAGAAAATCGACGCCGAGATGACCCATTGCCGCCCCGAGACCTTGCCATTTGTCCGTGCCGCCCATCAGCTTGGGGAGGCCATGCACCCAGAGAAAGAACAAGCCGATGGCTATCCGCAGAACGAGCAGGCCGAGGTCGTGAAATTTGGCGAGAGACTTGAGCATCGGTTGTGACGATACGAGGCGGCGGCGAGGGAGCGAAAGACATTTTCACCCCGCGTTCGCCTGCTGGCTTTGCGCGGGCCGATGTGCTCAAGTCCGGAATTCTCTATGCCTTCTTCCCGGCTACCTCTCGCGCTGCTGCTGTTCCTCGGTGCCAGCTTTCTGAATGATTCACTCCAGCATCTGATGGAGCGCTGCGATCAGCTCGCTTCGATGGGCGCGTTGGGGGTTATCATCTTCGTCGGCATCTACCTATGGAGCAGCCTTTTCTGCATGCCTTGCCTTCCGTTTACCCTGCTGGCCGGCGCCATCTTCGGACTGGGGTGGGGCACGCTGGCCGTCATGCTCGGGCTTGCGGGCGGGGCGGCGGCTAACCCAAGTTCGTCAGTTTTCGGAGTTTTTCTCGGGTTCATCAGAGAAGATGGGCGGTTTACGGGCCGTTTTTCTCCACTACATTGTGCACCGGTTCCTCAACGGGCAATTTGCACAGAGGCGCGTCCTGGATCTCGCCAAAGTCGATGTCCGCAACTTCCAAGCGGCCATCGACCGGCCTTAGATCATTGGTCCAGCCCCGGAAGGCAGCCCGCGCCGCGAATCTTCCCGAACGTTTTTAGCCGGTTTGTGCCTCTGGAATGGACGGCCCACCGGGATTTCGCCGAATAACCAAACCTTGTTCTCCATCCAGCAGACCTCCGCGTCGCCGATGTTGCCTGGGCTTCTCACGTGAAGGTCGCGGGGACTGAGCCGCGCCGTTCGTTGCAGGGAAGCTTCCCAGGTTCTGAGTCTTCGGGTTGGGCTTGATGCACAAGCTGGTAGCCGGGGCTGCGTCAGTGATCCTCGGAGGTGGCGCGGTAAACTTCTTCGAGGGTGGTGAGGCCTTCGAGCGCTTTGTCGATGCCAACCATTCGAAGGCTTTTCATGCCTTCGGTCATGGCCTGGTTTTTAATGACGGTGGCGGAGGCGCGCTTGATGATGAGGCGGCGAATGGTCTCGGTGACGGGGAGCACTTCGATGACGGCGAGCCGGCCGGAGTAGCCGCGGCGTTTGCAGCGATCGCAGCCGGCGCCGCGGTAAAAGATCAGGCCCTCGGTGTCCTCGAAGCCGAGCTTGTGGAGCAGTTCGGGATCGGGCGTTTCTTCTTCGCGGCAATTGGGGCAGATGCGGCGCAGCAGGCGCTGGGCGCAGGTGAGAATGACGGAACTGGCGATGAGGAAGGGCTCGATGCCCATGTCGTCGAGCCGGGAAATGGCGCCGGCGGCGTCGTTGGTGTGCAGGGTGCTCAGCACTTGGTGACCGGTGAGGGCGGCCTTCACGGCGATATCGGCGGTTTCGTTGTCGCGAATTTCGCCGACCATCACGATGTCCGGATCCTGTCGCAGGATGGAGCGGAGGGCATCGGCGAAGCTGAGGCCGATGTCGGCTTTCACGGCGACCTGGTTGACGCCGGCAAGCTGGTACTCGATCGGGTCTTCGACGGTGACAATGTTGTACTCGGGGCTGTTGAGCTCCTGGAGCACGGAGTAAAGCGTGGTCGTTTTTCCGGAACCGGTGGGGCCGGTCACCAGGATCATGCCGTGCGGGGCATCGACGGCGGCGCGGAATTTCTCGAGGGTGCCTTCGTCCATGCCGAGGACGTCGATGCTGCCGGAGAGGGCGCTTTTATCGAGGAGACGGATGACGATTTTCTCGCCGTACACGGTGGGGAGAATGGAGACGCGGAGATCGACTTCCTTGCCGGAG
Source organism: Chthoniobacterales bacterium (assembly GCA_041743065.1). Taxonomy (GTDB): domain Bacteria; phylum Verrucomicrobiota; class Verrucomicrobiia; order Chthoniobacterales; family Chthoniobacteraceae; genus JBBSOD01. The sequence continues at coordinate 3,781 of JBGTNO010000123.1, read as the reverse complement.
ACGCGGATGCGGAAACGGCCGTCCTGTGGGAGGCGGCGCTCGGCGATGTCGAGCCCGGCGAGAATCTTGATGCGGGAGGCGATGGGGAGCTGCAGGGCCTTGGGCGGGGAGCTGGCTTCGATGAGGGCGCCGTCGCAGCGGTAGCGGAGCTTGAGGGTCTTCTCGAAGGGCTCGATGTGAATGTCGGAGGCTTTTTCCTTGAGCGCCTGCACGAGGAGCAGGTTCACGATCTTAACGACGGGCGCGTCCTCGCTCTGGGAGGCGAGGTGATCGATGTCGATATCCTGGCCGGTTTTGTTTTTGACCTCCTCGACATCGTCGCCGATGGCGGCGGCGTCTCTGAGCACCTGGTCCATGGCGGCGCTGGCACTGTGCACTCCGCTCAGCGTCTCGGTGACGCTGCGCTCGGTGGTGATCATGGGCACGATCTCGAGCTTGGTGCGCTGGCGGAGATCGTCGAGCGCGAGCACATTCAACGGATCGGCCATGGCCACGAAGAGCTTGTTCCCGACACGGCAGACGGGGGCGAGCTTATAGCTGCGGGCCATTTCCTTGGGCACGAGGTCGAGCACTTCCTCGGGGACGCGGACTTTGGAAAGATTGACGGGTGGGGTGTCGAGACAGCGGCCCATGCTGATCATCATGTCCTGCTCGGTCACGTATTGGGCGTCGGTCAGGATCTTGAGGAGGCGGCCGCCCTGCTGTTTCTGCAGTTCCATGGCCTCTTCGAGCTGGGCGGGTAAAAGCAGCCCGTCCTCGATGAGGACATCGGCGATGCGCTCGCCAAAGGATTTAATGCTCATCGTTTGCTTCCCTGATCGATGCGATAGACTTCGGCGAGCGTCTTGGCGATGGCTTCGGGCGAGGCGACGTGCCACTGGATATTATAGTCGAACAACTGCTGGACGGCTTCTTTGCCGAGCGAATCGAAGGGGTTGGCCATGGCGATCATGACGGTGCGGCTGATCAGATCGAAGGGTACGACCAGGCGGGTAAGGGTGAGGGACTCGGGCAGCATCTTCACGATCTGCCGGTCCACATCGTAGTATTCCAGCGGGACGTAGGCCAGCTTGGTGCGATCGAGGATGCCGCAGAGGAGAGTGTCGAGGTCGGCGGCGTTGCTTTCGCAGAGTTCGCCAATGAGGGACTGGGCAATGACGGCGGTCTCGCTTTCGAGGATGCCGTGGTTTTTGCGGCGGACGCGCTCGAGGGCGGCGTCGAGCGACTTCTGGTCCACGAGGCGGTGCTGAATGAGGAACTTGGCCAGGGGATCGTTGCCGTCGTTGGCCAGGTCGAGCACCCGGTCGAACTCGCCGTCGGGCCGAACCGTGGCGGTGGTCCGCATGAGGGTCGCGTCCAGATCGAGGTCCAGGTTCTGTTCGCGAGCCGGTTTGCGCGGATGGGCCTCGTCTTCGATGCCGGGCTGATTGAGCTTGGTCTCGAGTTCGGCCAGCAGGGCGGCGAGTTCCGTGTTGTCGGGGTCCTTCCTCAGGATGCCCTCGCATTCCAGCATGGCCGAGGCGTATTGGCCGAGGCCCACGTAAGTATCGGCTAGGCGGCGGGTCACCGTGATCGCTTTCTCCTGTTCGCCGAGTTTCCAGTAGGCTTCCTTCAGGACTTCCAGGCTCTGGCAGTCATTCGGGTTGGCCTGAGTGATCACCTCGAACATTTCGATCGTCTGGAGGATCTGCTCCTGCTCCTCGGTCGAAATGGTCTCAGCGGAATTGGCAATCATGGGCGACGGGTTTGACTAAGCTAGTTCTGTACCCGGTCTTCACCGGAACGGCGCGGTTGAGCGCCAAGAGACGACGCAAGGTGAACTGTCTCCCGAAAAAATCGACTGGCACTGAGAGGGGTCGCGTCCCATGTTGCTTCGTATGAAGGCAAATTTATGCATTCTCGCCCTGCTGCTCCTGACCGGGGTGGCGCGGGCGGAGACGGCCTATGAAGCGCTGCGCAGCCTGGGCCAGGCTCGCGGCGAAGACATTCTCAATCAGGTGGTGGAAGTGAACGCGCAGGGAGGCGCGCCCCAGCCGGTGGGTTGGACCGTGGTCACCGTCGATCCCATGGCCCGGGGCGGCGTGCGGGTGTTTGGCGTGCGCGATGGCCGCATCCTCTCCGAGAAGACGCCCACCCGGGGCGGAAACGAACCGGTGCCGATGAACTTCAACCTCTTGAACCTGGATTCGGCCGGCGCATTCACCGTGGCGGAGCAGGAGGCCAAGCGGGGCCGCCTCGGGTTCGATCGGGTGAACTATTTGCTCCAGCCCGGCAGTCGCTCCCCAGTGCCGGTCTGGGTGATCGATCTGCTGGGGCGCAGCGGCACCCCCGTGGCCAGCATCGAGATTTCGGCCGAAAACGGGAGGGTGGTGGAGCTGCGATCACAGAGAGGCGACCGGCGCGATTACGCCGCCGAAGATCGTCAATATCTCGACACCAGCGGCGGCGAGCCCGTCGTGCGGCAGCGGCCCGTTTACGATGTGGACTCCGGCCGCGACGGCCGCGGTTACTCCGATGAGCCGCAGAGTTCGGACGGCGGCTTTCTGGGGCGCATGCAGCGCTTCGGCAACCGGGTGGGACGACACTTTCAGCGCGATGGCGCCGCGCTGCAGAGATTCTTCACCGGTGAGACCACGATCGATCCGGACGAAGGCCGTCGCTAGCCCATGTGGCTCGTCATTTGCCTGACGGTGCTGGGGCTGCTGCTCCTGGCGATCGAGGTGATCGTGCCGGGGATGATCGTCGGCGCGCTGGGCCTGCTGGCGCTGGGGGGAGCGATCGCGGCGGCTTACGCGGGCTTCGGCGTCGTCTGGGGAACGTTCGCGCTGGGGATCATCCTGCTGGTCGTATCCCTCGGCTTTGCGCTCTGGCTCTACCTGTTCCCGCGCACTTTTATCGGGCGGCGGCTGATGCTGAACTCGACTTCAGGCGTAAAGGTCCCGGACACGGTCCGCGATGCCCTCGTCGGTAAAACCGGGATCGCTCTGACCAGCCTCCGACCGTCCGGGCGGGCCGAGATCGAAGGGAAACGCTACGACGTCGTCGCCGAGGGCGGGCTGGTGGAGATGCGGTCGCCGATCCGCGTAATCGGCTCCGACGGCATGCGCATCGTGGTCCGGGCGGAACGCGCTTGAGTTAGCCGGTCGCCACCGCGGATGAGGTCCGGTGTTTGCGGCGATGGACGAGCAGGCCGCGCTTGGGCGCGAAGACCAGCGCCAGCAGGAAAAAAGCCGTCTGGAGCAGGACGATGCAGGCGCTGGTGGAGCCGTTGATGAAGAAGCTGCCATAGACCCCGCCGAGGCTCGAAAGCACCGCGCTCCCCACGGCGATCCACTGCATCATCGCGAAACGATCGCTGAGGAGAAATCCGATACTTCCCGGTGTGATCAACATCGCCACCACCAGAATCACCCCCACCGCCTGCAGCGACGCCACGATCGCCAGCGCCAGCAGCGAGAGCAGCAGGTAGTTCAGCACGGTCACATTCAGCCCCAAGCTCCGCGCGTGGCCGGGATCGAAGCAGAATAGCAGCAGACTTTTCCGCAACGCCAGGGTCACCAGCAGCGTCAGTCCGCCGATCACAGCCGTCTGCATCATTTGCGCCTGCGGGATGCCGAGCAGGCTGCCGAACAGAATATGATTGAGATGCTGATCGCTCTCGATCCGGGTGAAAAGGACCAACCCGAACGCGAACATCCCGGTGAAGACCACGCCCATGACCGTGTCTTCCTTCACCCGCGAGCGATCCTTGATAAATCCCGTGCCCACCGCGCAGAACAAT
>JBGTNO010000122.1:0-6735 GCA_041743065.1 Chthoniobacterales bacterium | reverse complement strand
GACTTCATCGGGCGCGCCGCGCTGCTGGCCCAGCGCGAGGCGGGGGTGCGGCGGCGGCTGGTCCCTTTCCGCATGACCGAGAAATCGCCGCCGCCGCGCGCGCATTATCCGGTCTATAAAAACGGGCAGCCCATTGCCAGGACGACCAGCGGAATCCTCTCCCCCACCCTCGGCATCGGCATCGGGATGGCCTATGTGCCGACCGAGTTTGCCCGGATCAACGAAGACCTCCAGATCGATATCCGCGGCCGGCGTTTTGCGGCCGTCATCGAGAAAAAACCTTTGCACCGTCCCTTATGAACGTTCCTGATAATCTCCGCTACACCGCCAGTCACGAATGGGTGCGCCTCGAGGGCGACGAAGCCGTCGTCGGCATCACCGATCATGCCCAGGCCGAGTTGACGGATATCGTTTACGTCGAGCTGCCCGCCGTGGGCACTGATATCGAGTCTGGAGCGGCGGTCGCCGTGGTCGAATCCGTCAAGGCGGCCAGCGACATTTACGCGCCAGTCAGTGGCATCATTTGCGAGGTCAATGATGCTCTCACCTCCGATCCTTCGCTGGTGAATACCGACCCCTACGACAAGGGCTGGCTCTACAAACTCGAGGTGCGCGGGGCCGAGGAAATCGAAGCGCTCAAAAACGCCGCGGCATACCGCGAGCAGATCAGCCAGTGACCGCCGCGCTCAGGCGCTCAGCTCTCCCGTGACGACTGATTTCGAGTGGAAAATTTCGTCTAATTTGCAATAAAACGAAATTCCGGCCACCACTCCGGTGGCGTTTCGACGGATACTGCGCACACACGCCGACGGATAGTGAGCCGTCACCCATTCCGTCGCTTCGCCGAAGGTCGGGAGGAACCGATCGAACGCGCTCAGGTTTTTGAGCCGATTCATGCCCTGAAAGTGGGCCACCTGAAAACCGCTCCCTCGCGATGGGTTGCCCTTCGTCACCACGATCAGACCGAGATCAGGCGCCGTTGCAGCCTCGCTCGATCGCGCCTCCGGCGCTTGATGTTGATCGGTCATATAGAACACACCTGTCATAATAGCATCAGCCGTTCCAGCCCAATTATGGATCTGCCCGCGCCGGCATGGGACGCCTCCCCTGCAGAGCGCGCCCCAAGGTGAGCGAGTCCGCCCCCTCGAGGCCCGTCCCAGCGGAAATGCCCTGGGCGATCCGCGTGACCCGCCCCGGGAAAAAGGCCAGCGCGTCCATCAGATAACTGGCCGTCGCCTCCCCCTCCACATCCGCGCTCAGCGCCAGGATGATCTCCTCCGGCGGCTCCTCCCGCACCCGCGTCAGCAATTCCGCGATGCGCAGATCGTCCGGTGAGATGTGATCGAGCGGAGAGATGCGTCCGCCCAGCGCGTGGTAGAGTCCGGCAAATACTTCCGAGCGCTCCAGCGGCAGAATGTCCGTCGGCTGCTCCACCACGCACAGAATCGCGCGCGAGCGTTGCGGATCGCGACAGATCTCGCACAACTCAGCCACCGCAAAAAAGCCGCATTTCCGACACGGATCGATTTTTCCGTCGGCCGCTTCGATGGCTCGGGCGATATCCAGCGGGCGGGCCGAGCGGCGCTGGATGAGCCATAGCGCGATCCGCTCGGCGCTGCGCGGCCCAATCCCCGGCATCCGCTTCAATTCGCGGATGAGCAGATCGATCGCCTCGGGATAGACCGCGCGTTTCACCATGGCCTACGCGCGGGCCATGCTCCACGTCATGTCACTGCCCAGCCCGCGGCGCATGCGCCGCACCCGCTCCAGATGGAATTCCAGCGGGGCGTCCGTTTTCTCCGGCGGGGTGGCCAGTTGGAAATGATCGAGCGCATCCTCCCAGCGTTCCTCGCGATAGAAAATCATCGCCCGCCAGAAAGCGTCGCGCCGCTCGGCCTCTTCCGGGCTCAGGGAATTTTCCAGGCCGAGAATCTCGTATATTTCCACCCAGGTGCGTTCGTCCCGCCCGCGCACCAGGTCCATCGGGCGGACCTCGATCCTGCCTTCCGCGCCGCCCAGCGTTTCCGGTCCGATCAGGACTCGCGAGCCGTAGCGCAGATTGGCCGAGCAGAGACGGCGCGCCAGTTCCACCGTCTCGCCCGCTACGCTGAAGGTCCCCAGCCGACCCGAACCAAACGCGGCCGCGACGACTTCGCCGGAGTTGATGCCGATCCGGTGATCCAGCGTCCGGTGCCAGCGGGTCTCGCATTCGCGGTTCAGATTATCGAGCCGAAGCGACAGCTCCAGCGCCGCCTCGCAGGCGTGCGGCGCGTGATCCGAATCCGCCAGAGGAGCGCCGAAGATCACGCGCAGACTTTCGCCGTCGCACTCATCGAGGTAGCCGCCGCGCTCGACCAGAAATTCGGAGGCGTTGTGCAGGAAGAGATTCGTCATGGCCACATAATCCTCCACCGGCAGCGCGTCCATCAGCTCCTCGTGATTGAACACCTCGCAGACCAGGACCGTGGCTTCGCGCAGCTTGCCGGTGAAGAGCGGTATCTCGCGATCGTCCACCAGTTGATAAAACGTCCGGCGAGAGAGCCGGTCGCCGAAGAGCAGCCGCAGTTGGGATTTGCGCCGCCCCGCCTCGCTTCTCGCGTAGAGCAGCCCTAAGCTGAATCCCAGCAGAACCACGGAAATGACCGGAAAGGGCGAGAAAAACACGAAATAGAGATTCAGCACCCAGGTCGCGCTGATCGCATTGAGCAGAGCGCCCGCCGCGATCAGCGTCTTGAGCGAAGTCCGCGAAATGTCCACCGTGGTCCACGTAACCGCGAAGCCAGACAGCGCGACGAGGACATACTGATACCAGAGATGCTGGCCGGGCAGGCTGGTCACCCCGCCCAGCAGCTCCCAGAGCGCCCGGTCCGCCCGCTCATAGGCGCCCGTTTCGTACAGGGCCAGCGCGATGACGCAGGCGATCGCGCCAAGCAGGAGGGAGACTTTGAGATAGCGCACGAGAACAGGAATGCAGCCGAAGACCGGCGAGGGTGGAGATATAATCACTTCGGTGAGGCCGTCGCAACAGGATTACCCGCTCCGCCCGCCGGCCTTGCCAGGCGCGAGGCCCTTCCGCACAATCCCGCCATGGAACCACTGCGCATCACCGTCTGGGGTGAAAATATCCACGAGCAGACCAACAAAACCGTCGCCGCTCTCTACCCCGATGGCATGCACGCCTGCATCGCCGACGCCCTGCGGGAAGAGCCCGCCAACCAAGTCCGCACCGCCACGCTCCAGGAGCCTGAGCACGGCCTGACCGCCGAGGTCGTGGCCGAAACCGATGTGCTCACATGGTGGGGCCACGCCGGTCACGGCAAGGTGGAAGACGCCATCGTCGATCGCGTGCAGGCCCGCGTGCTCGAGGGCATGGGGCTGATCGTGCTGCACTCCGGGCATTACGCGAAGATTTTCAAGCGGCTGCTCGGCACCTCGTGCTCCCTCACCTGGCGCGAAGCGGGCGAGAAAGAGCGGCTCTGGGTCTGCCAGCCCGGCCACCCCATCGCGCGGGGCATCGACCGTTTCTTTGAGATCGAGCATACCGAAATGTATGGCGAGCCCTTCGGCATTCCCACGCCGGACGAGCAGGTGTTTGTGTCCTGGTTTGCGGGAGGCGAGGTTTTCCGCTCGGGCTGCACCTGGCGGCGCGGCAACGGCAAGATCTTCTACTTCCGTCCCGGGCACGAGACCTACCCCATTTTCCATCACCCCGTCGTCCGGCAGGTCCTGCGCAACGCCGTCCGCTGGGCCGCTCCCGCCGGCGCGCGCTGGATCGACCGTTGCCCGAACGTCCCGATCGATCAAGCCGCGGAGACAATCGAGCATTACGGCCCGTCCCTTCATCAGGAGGGTGAGGAGGGTTTCCGCTGAGGAAAACTGGGACGCCTTTCAGCACCGCCGCCACCCGACCAAGTGTCCGCTGTCAGTCGCGGAGATGGCCCCTCTCCCGCGGGCCTTCCGGGCGGGGGTTCAGCCCCTTCACGCTGTTTTCTAATGCGCGAATATCGGCGCCATATTCCACCAACCAATCGACGGCCGCTCCGTCCTGCGCCACCATCAGCGGGGGTCGTTCCATGTGCGTCCGCGGCGTTTGGATCAGCCCCATGCTCCGCGCCTCCCATTCTGCGTCAGGATTTGAGGAATAAATTTCACTTTGCAGGGGATACTACAGGCGTAGCACACCCTTCCACTACGACAGTCGTTTTAAGGGTCGGAGGGTCGCTCATTTGGGGAACCGGAGGGACAGGTTTCCAAAGGCGCCGTTTAGCGCTAGGCTCGACGCGCCATGGTTGGGAAATTCAACTGCACATATCTGGCGGTGGTTTGGTGTCTGGTGCCCGCCTTCGCCCGCGCGGAGTCGGATGTGCAACAGTTGACGCGCTGGCTGCTGGAGGAGGATCGGCGGCTGGAGGGGCTGCCTTTTTCCGAGGTGATCGAGGCGGCGACGGGGCGCAGGGTGCTGCCGATCGACCGGTCGGACGCGGCCACCCGGCGGGTTCTGCAACTCGTCGCGCAGGCGGCGGATCTCACGCTGAGGGAAGCCAACCAACCCGACGCGGAGGCGGGGCGGACGCGCCGGATCAATGAGGCGAGCCGCTTTTTCGAAGACACTTTGCGCGCCCGGCTGGAGGCGGAGCCGAGTCTGAGCTGCGATTTTCCGCCGACGGCGGAGGGCAAGGCGCAACGCTCGGGTTATCCGGATCTGCGCTTGGTGGATCAGGAGACGGGCACAGTGTACTATATCGATCCGAAGGTGCACGCGACCGACAGCCGGAGGAGCAGTTTTCGGACTTTCTATTATGAGCCGAAGACGACGACCAACAAAGTGCTGGAGGATGCGCACCATCTGGTCCTCGGGATTTCGCACGCTACGGTGGAGGGAAGGCCGCCCCATTTCCAGAATTGGGAGCTGATCGATCTCACCTCCATGAAGATAAAGCTGAAAGCGGAATTCGAGAGCAGCAATCGCGAGATGTATCGCGACGACGCGGTGGTGGCGGCCGGCGGCGAGCCGCGCTGAACGATTATCCTTTCCTCGCTTCGCCCGCCCGCGAGACACTTTCCCGACTCCATGAATTCATCCGACCTCGACAGCATCGACGACGTGCTCGACGACATCCGCAATGGCCGGATGGTCATCGTAACGGATGATGCCGATCGCGAAAACGAGGGCGATCTGCTGATGGCGGCGGAAAAGATCACGCCGAACGCGGTGAACTTCATGGCCAGGCACGCACGGGGCTTGATCTGCGCGCCGATCTTGCCTGAGCGGGCGCGGGAACTCGGGTTGCAACGCATGGTGCTGGATAACCGGGAGAGCCAGCGGACGGATTTCACGGTCTCGGTGGATGCGGCGGAGGGGGTGACGACCGGCATTAGCGCGGCGGACCGGGCGCGCACCATCGAGATCCTGGTCAATCCAAAGTCGGAGCCGCGCGATCTCATCCAGCCGGGACACGTTTTTCCGCTGCAGGCGAAGCCGGGCGGGGTGCTGCGCCGGGCGGGCCACACGGAGGCGGCGGTGGATCTGGCGCGGCTGGCGGGATTGGTGCCGGCGGGCGTGATCTGCGAGATCCTGAGGGAAGACGGCACGATGGCGCGCATGCCGGATTTGATCGAGCTGAAGCGCAGGCACGGGCTGAAGCTGTGCACCATCCGCGACCTCATCGCCTACCGGCATCAGCGCGAGAATCTCGTCACCTGTGAGGAAATCGTGCGGATGCCGACAGACTACGGCGATTTCTCCCTGCATCTCTACCGGTCGCTGGTGGACGACGCCCACCACCTCGCTCTGGTGAAAGGCGACATCTTCGAACGCCCGGACACGCTCGTGCGGGTGCATAGCGAATGCCTCACGGGCGACGTGCTCGGCTCGCTGCGCTGCGATTGCGGCCATCAGCTCCACGCCGCCATGGCCCGGATCGAGGAGGAAGGCGCGGGGGTCGTGCTCTACATGCGGCAGCATGAAGGCCGGGGCATCGGTCTGCCGGCCAAAGTTCGCGCCTACAAACTGCAGGAGGAAGGTTACGACACCGTCGAAGCGAATTTGAAGCTCGGCTTCCCGGCGGAGCTGCGGGACTACGGCATTGGGGCGCAGATTCTGGCCGATCTGGGCGTCTCTCAGATGCGGTTCATGACGAACAATCCGAAGAAAGTGGTCGGCCTGGAAGCGTTTGGACTCAAGATTGTGGAAGTCGTGCCGATCCGCTTCGAAGCCAATCCCCATAATCGCGATTACCTCGAAACCAAAAAGCTCAAGATGGGGCATCTCCTCTAGTTCCCCCTCTTCTGGACGCAGCCAGGCGTCCGCGGGCAACGAGGACGTTTCCATCAAATCGCCATCTCTTCCATGCAAGTCCCGCTCCTCGATCTGAAGCCGCAATTCGCGCCGTTGCGCGAGGAAATCCTCCGGGCGGTCACCGACGTCGCCGATAGCCAGAGTTTCATTCTCGGACCCGTCGTCGAGCGTTTCGAAAAGAGCGTGGCGGAATACTGCGGCGTCCCTCACGCGGTCGGCATGTCTTCCGGCACCGACGCGCTGCTGGCGGCGCTGATGGCGCTGGAGGTCGGTCCCGGCGACGCGGTGGTGACTTCGCCCTACAGCTTCTTCGCCACGGCGGGCAGCATCGCCCGCCTCGGGGCCACGCCCGTCTTTATCGATATCGCTCCGGCGACCTACCATCTTTCGCCCGCGCTGCTCAAGACCTACCTCGACCGCTGCCCCTACGACGAGGA
>JBGTNO010000121.1:0-3257 GCA_041743065.1 Chthoniobacterales bacterium | reverse complement strand
GACTTTGGGAGCCGACTAGGTCACGGCGGAGCGTGACCCTCCCTCGCCCGCTATTTCGCGAGGGTGTCGGGCTGCTTGCGCAGCTTGGGGAGTTCGCCGTTGGCCGACCATGCGGAGCGGCTTTCTTCGAGGAGCTTCGCGGCGCGGGGGGCGTCTCCGGCGGCGAGGGCGTCCTGCGCTTCGGCGGAGAGCTTCAGCGATTTCATGGCGGATTCGCGATCGAAGGATTCGAGGGTGGTGCGGATGGAGGCGGCCGATCTCTCGAGGCGCGGATTGCGGGCGATCGCGGACAAGGTGGAGCGGTCCTTTCCAAAAGCGTCGGTCCACTGCTCGATCTGCGGGAGATTTTCCACAAAAGCGCGGCTGCTGGTGTGGTCGCGGGTGAGTTCATACAGATACTGGATGCCGAGGTTCCACTCGCCGAGGGTGATCATCTGGCGGGCGGAGGCCCACAGGACCGCGGCGGCGATTTCGTCGGAGTCGCCCTGCATCGCGCGTTCGCCGAGCCAGCGTCCGTTGAGTTTCACGGAGTTCGTGCTCTGCGCCTGCTCCATATCCTCGCGGATGCGGACGAGCACGGAATGCCACTCGGCATAGCGGGGGTCGGCCCCAAATTCGGCGCGCATGTTCTCCAGCAGCCGGAAATAATACTGGTAGAGAACCCGATAGGCCATGGGGGTGAGGGAGGTGGGGGGGACTGCGAGCTGGCGAAACTGAATGCGCGCGACGTCCTCGGCCGTATAAACCGCGAGCGAGCGGACGTCGGAGAGCGGGAGGCTGCGCTGGCGATACACGCCGGAGCCTTCCTTCACGGGCTCGTCCCATTTGATCTCGGTGGGCGTGAGCGCGGTGATCCAGACTTGGAAGGTTTCGCCGGAATCGCGCGTGATGTTTCCGAGCGCGCCACCCGTCGGCAGATCGACGGTCGCGAATTTTCCAGTGGCTTCCGGTGTGGGCGACGCTTCTTCCGAGGCGGCGGGTGGCGGTGCCGCATCGGGGAGCGCCTTCCATTTCTCGATGCGCGGCCCGACGAAATCTCGTGTCCCGGGGTAGGCGGAGGCGAGGGCCGTGAGCGTTTTCAGCTCGGCGGCGATTTGCGCGGAAAGGGGAATCTTCACGGTGCCGCGTGCGTCGAACGGCAGATAATCGTGAACGGCGAAGATGAGCGAGCGCTGCAACTGCCGTTCGTTTCCCTCGAAATCGGTGACATAAACGACGGCGGAGAATTGCCGCGAACGGAGGAATTCGCTGACCTGAGCCTGGTCGGGCTTGTGCCAGGGCTGGGCACGGTAAACGAGAATGCCGCCGGGATCGGGCGCAGGCGCGGAGTAGAGCGCGCTCGGCAGAAATGTCAGGGCTGCGGCGAGGCGGATCGCACTCCTGCGGGAGGGGCGCGGCGATGGCGGGGGGATCATCGCCCGGTTTTGAGCAATGTCGGTGCCAGCCATTCTGCCGAAAGACCGCCCGGAGCGGTGGCGCCAGGCTCGATGCGCAGCGTGATATGGCGCGCGGCGCCAAATACGAAGCGGATCGGGCGCGCCGTGTCGGCGGAGGTCATGGCAGGACTCTGGAACGCGCGCTTCCCATCAATGTAAACCGCGAACACCAGCGGGATGCCGACCGGGACGGTCGCGGGGATGGAGGCGATGCCGGCGAATACGGTAAATCCCGGGGGGATGGAATAGGTGATCGCGGCATTGACGGCGGCGATGAGGCCGGGCTGTCCGTCGGCTCCGGGCTCGCGTTTCGTCAGCGCCAGCTCGGGCGCGATGTCGGCCGGAGGATCAATGCGGAAGGGCTTCGCCGAGACGAGGTGCTCGAAACGCCCGGGCCCCGCCGAGATCTCGGCGATCTCGGTGCCGGGCAATAGCACGGTGCCCAGAATTGAATCGCGGAGCGAAACGCCAGTCGAGGTGAACTCCAGCGCATCGACGGAAAGGCGGGCACCTGCGGTGGTGCGAATCCGGTAGGTGGAGGTCCGGTCCCGCTCGTCGCGCACGACGATCGCTGCCACGCTTTTCTTGAGGTCAAACTTCCTGGGGCCGAAGAGCAGGGAGTTCACCCGCACGTCCCCGCCCTCCACCGATCCGATCTTTCCGGCAAAGAAATCGCCATTCCGCAGCAGCACGCCCGTGCCCTCGGCGTCGGAATCGAGGGCCGACCACGGGGCGGATTCATAGACGTATTTCGCGATCGCCGCTGGCTGGACGGTGACGGGTTTCGAGCCGAGGACGAGTTTCATTTCCGCGATCTTCGACTTGGGCGCGATTGGCACGGCCGTGCCGTTGACGAGGATGACGCCTCCGGGAAAGTTGCCTTTGGAGGCGTCCTTTGCCGGATCGGCGATCTGCGCTTCGAGGATGTCGGCAGGCGCGATCTTGTGGACCTGACCATCGCCGCCTGTGAGGACGAGGCTGCGATCGACGAAAGTGATGACCCCGGTAAGCTTTTCTCCAGAAAAGGTGGAGACGGTCCCGGCGAATGCGGGCGGGACGACGAGGCAGAAGAGTGCGAGGCGGATGAGGAAACGCATCGGGGGCGAACGCTCAGCGCTGGTAGAGCGGCACGAAGTGCATCGGCATCGCGAGGACGTGGGTATAGACGGCCGTGGTGAAGACGGGGCCGAGATCCTGACGATCGTTCTTTGGAGGCCAGTAGGCGACGTCGCCCTCGAACGTCACGCGCTCGAGCAGGATCGACTTCATCTTTCCGTACCAGGTCTTCCAAGTGTCGCCGCCCACCATGAACTGCGCGGGTGCGGCGTAGAAGACGCCGTAGGTCCACCATTCGTTGTCGGTCATATGGTTCAGGATATAGTCGGACCCCGCGGCTACTTTCGGGTCGTCGTACTGACCACAGACTTGGAGCGCATAGATGGCGGCAGAGGTGCGCGAGGTGCCGGGCTTTTTTCCGGGCTGATAGCCGAACGCGCCCTTGTCGGCAATGTAGCACGAGCGGACATACTCGACCGCGCGGTCGATCGCCTCGGGCGGGACGGCGAGTCCAGAGTTCAGCGCGGCGCGCAGGGCGACGACCTGCATGACGGTGACGGAGATGTCAGCGTCGCTCGGGCGGGGGCTGTAGCGCCATCCGCCCTTGTTGTTCTGGCTGCTCAGGATGATGCCGATCAGGCGCTCGAGCTTTGGCCGCAGCGTGTCGTCCCGGGTCTCACCGTAGAGCTCGGCCAGCGCGATTGTCGCGATCCCGTGATTGTACATGTAGTGGCCGCCGATATTCGTGAAGAGTCCGTCGGGCTG
>JBGTNO010000120.1:0-17855 GCA_041743065.1 Chthoniobacterales bacterium | reverse complement strand
ACTGGAGATCGACAACAATCTGGTCGAGAATGCCATCCGCCCCACCGCCCTGGGCAAGAAGAACTGGCTCTTCATCGGCGAAGCGCATGTGGGCCAGCGCGGCGCCATCCTCTACACCTTGATCGAGAACTGCCGCCGCCTAGGCATCGATCCCTACACCTACCTGCGCGACGTGCTCACCCGCCTGCCTCACATGACCAATTGGCAGATCCCGGAAGTCACCCCCGCCGCCTGGGCTCGCGCCCGATCGCGCTCCGCCACCGCAGTGCCGGTCGCAGTGCCGGTCGCAGTATAGACGTCGTAGCATATCCGCTACGACATCTACGACTCCGGGCGATCAAGTCGGATCGCGGTCAAGAGGCACTTCCCGTGACGCTTACGAATATGCGGGTGCGTTCTATCATGTGATGGCGCGAGGAGATCGCCGGGAAGCAATATCGAATAAGGGTCTATCGAATAAGGGTCACGTCTTTTGATTGTAGCATTTGATCTATCGAATAAGGGTCACGTCTTTTGATTGTAGCATTTGATCATTCTCTTCCATAGGTTGGCTGTGCTTCGGTCCGATTCGATCTTCTTTCGTATCCTGTGCACCGCATTGGCGACAGTCCCGTAGTCCAGGCCCACTTTTAGGCCGAGTTCTCTCAGCGAGAGTCCTCCATGCTTTCGCGCCGCAAGCAACACCAGGTCCCGGCCCGGATCGCCATACTTGTCCACCATCCCGGCCCAGGATTCCCCGCGAATCCGCTCGATCAGCTCGCACCACTGCTCGAAACTCCATCTTCGCTGGACAACGCGACTCCCAGGCACTTCGCGCTCCGGCTTCCCAATCCGCTCCACGAACCTCGCACTTCCCAGCAGCGTTCCGCCGATCGCGCGATCCCATGGTTCTTCCTCCCGGCCTCCCCGGATCACTTCCTCCAGCGCTCCGCGATACCGCGCTATCTGCTCCGCTCGACTTCTCCCTCCGAAACTCGACCGCATGGGCTTTACCGTCAGCCATAACGGCGCCCGCACCAGCCCGAGATAGGCCCGGCAGGAACTCCACGTAACAGTTTAGCCGATTTGGAGGGTTACGGCGGAGGGCCGAAGATGGCTTCCTGTGCTGGATTCGGGGAGGAGCGAAAGAGTGCGCGGAACATGTCTATCAAGTGAGCGCCTTGGAGGGATGCGGTCTGCGCGAGGGAGGTGAAGATCGAGATGTTCTCCGAGCCGGTTCCGCTTCGCGTTCCCAGGCAGACCTTGCGGAAGATGACCAGGGGACGAACGGCTCTCTCGGCGTGGTTGTTGGAGGGCGGGCCACCGTGGAGGATGAAGGCGAAGAGTTGCCAATGCTCGCGGGATTCGGGCAGCAGGCGCAGGCGCAACGTCTCGGCCTTGGCGAAGGCGAGGATCCTCTTCCCGCAGATCCTGGCCAGTCTTGTATGGAACTTTTCCACCAACGCTTCGCGCGCCTTCTGGCTGGCGGGCACTTCGAGCGCACACGCCTCTTTGATGAGTTTTCCGATCTCATCGCAGAAGCGTCGGGAAGCCGGGTCGGCCTCGTCGCCGGCATCGAGAAGATCGCGGATCTCCCGGCTCTTGCGCAGGATGTGGACAAGACAGGTCTGCCGTCCCCCGCGCGCGTCGAGCCGCATTGTAGGCGGCGTAGGCGTCGGTGACCAGGAACCCGTCGAGCGTCTCTCCCAGAAGAGCGTTGGCCGCCTCGCCGCTGCGGTGCGGATCGATCCGGAAGACGGCCACCGACTCGTTCCCAGCATACCAAACATAGCAGTGGCGTCCGTCCTCGCGCCAATAGGTCTCGTCGGCATGGATCAAGGCAGAGGTTCTCATCTTGTCCAGCAGGTCGCGATAGACAGGGTCCGCGTTGCGGCGCGCCCGCTGCTCGAACCCGAGCGTGCTGGCGGCCGCGAAGTCGAGCCCGAAGAGCGTCTTCATCGATTCATTGATCCTGCGATAGGGAAGTTTCAATCCATGGCGCAGATAGAGCGCGGTCGCCTTCGCGTTCGGCCCGATGGGCGCGAAGGGCAGTTCTCCATCCAGAGGATGGATCACCTGGCGCTCGCAATGCGGACAGTAGGCGGTGGCATGCACGTAGCGGGTGACCCCACCGGGCGCGGAACGGGAACGATGTCCTCCTGGATGTAGGAGGTCTCCCCGCACACGCCGGAGTCGGTTGCGCTCTGGCAATGGGGACAGAGCAGAGGGGCCTCAATGCGAATGTCGCGATCGATGCGTTCGGGAACCTTTCGGGTCCAAGGGGGATGTCCCTTAGGGGCGCCTCTGGGCTGGCAGGGTGGCGACGCCGAATCCGGCCCCTTTGCCTCTTCGATCTTCGGCTTCGAAGCCTTGAAGCGATTCTGGTGGAGCATCGCATTCTCCGTGCGGAGGGTCTGGATTTCGTGCTCCTGCTGGCGGACCGTGTCCTCGAGGGCGGCGATCTCCGCCGCCATTGCTTCGCGGATCTGGTAGTGATCGTTTTCCTGGAAGCTCGAACGCATGTGCTGGCGAAAGAGCCAGTTGGCCGAAAGTCCTTCGAGGTGGGGGCAGTGGTCCTGGTAAGGACAACAAAAGTCGGATGGGGGCGACTTGCTTCGCCCCATTAGCCACGTCCCCTTGCCTTGAGCAGTTGCCAATTGACGTCCGAAAGCTCCTTGAGCAGTTCCTTGAGCCTGCGGTGGCGCTCCGTCATTTTCCGGACCTCATCAACCGCATTAGTACGGATATACTTAGTGCGCGTCTTTCCATCCCGGGCGGTGGTTAGACTGAAGCCGCCCCGAGCTCCCTGGGCAGTGACCGAACCAACGAGGAAGTCGAGGTTGGCAGCGACCTCTTTGTGGAGGCGCTCCTTGTGTCGTTCGAGTTGCCAAATGGATTGCGCCATAGCGTGAAAATATCGATCCCCGAGCGTTTATGCGCCTGTGTTATGTAAAATGCAAGCTGATTAATTCAGGCATCCGGAACTTTCAGCTCTCTCTCGATCTTTTAACCCTCCAAATCGGCTAAACTGTTACAACTCCACCTGTAAGCGAGCGGGGTGTAAGCGAGCGGGGTCAGAGCTTTATTTATCAGGTTTTGGTTGACGGATTTCCCCGAGAAGGGAAGATCATTCGATGGCCCGACCACATCCATCAGAGGAAGCAGAAAGAATGATAAATAAAGCTCTGACCCCTTTTCCAACCCCCCTTTTCCAACCCTTTTCCAACCCTTTTCCAACCTGAACCCGCTCGGCTCCATCCGTGAGTGCGTTGCACCTCTTCTTGTGCTTTATCGATAGAGGAACAACCATCGAAGGTTTCTCTCGATGCCGACCATGCGCCTACTCTCCCCATTCCTTGTATTCCTTGGTCTCTGCGCCTGCCTCGGTGCCGGGACTGCGGACGACGAAACCGGCGTCGTCCTCATCGAGGCCTGCCGCACCGGCGATCTTGCGACCGTCCAGAGCGAACTGGCGCGCGGCGTGGACTTGAATATCCAAGATCGAGAAAAGATGACCCCGCTCATCCATGCCCTCGACGCCAGGCAAATCCGTGTCGCGCGCTATCTGTTGGAGCGGGGCGCGCAGGTCAGGCACGGCGAAGACGAAGTCTCGCCCCTCAACTATGCGGTTCGCTGCGGAGATGCTTCCATGGCGGACCTTCTGCTCCAACACGGGGCGAGCTTCGAAAGGGATTCACGCTACGACGAACCCATTCACCAAGCCCTCTGCTGGGCCGATGCCGCCATGCTGAAGACGCTGGATGCGCACGGCGCCGATCTTCCGCGATGGGCTTACCTCCGTAAGAACGCTCTCAGCTACGCCGCGACGCATAACAACCTCGAAGCCCTCACGTATTTGCTGTCCCGGGGGATGGATCCAAACCAGCCCGACCCCGAAGGCAACTACCCGCTGGCACGGGCAGCTCTGCAGAGCCATTTCGACATGGTCGAGCGCTTGCTCGCGGCGGGTGCCGACCCGAATGCGATCGGCACAGGCGCGTTGAATATCCAAGACTTTCGACCAGAGCCGCACACGGCTCTCATCGCTGCGGTGCGCGACAATAGCCTGAAGATGGTCAACCTCCTGATCGCAGTCGGCGCCAAACCGGCGCTGCTCGGCAACACCGCGATCCGCTATGCGGATCTCGCGGGCAACTGGGCCATTTACAAGCGCCTGCTCGAAGCGGGCGCGCCCGACCCGAGCCCCTACAGTTTCCTGAAAATCGAAGTCCTCGATCCGATGTGGAGCACGATGTGGAGCAAGAGTTCCAAAGCGCCCATCGACTGGGCCAACCTTTCGGTCGTCAACAATGCCGCCCTCGCTCCCAGCCGCGTCGATGGCGTTACCTACGACGGCCCACCCATCACCATCGCCGTGATTCCCACCGGGAAAAACTTCGACGAAGCCGAAGCTCTGACGACAGCAGGTTTATCCGCAGCGGAGAACATCCGTCTCGTGGAACGCGCCCAGCTCCAGAAGGTGATCGAGGAATGGGCTCTCGCCCGCTCCGGCGCGATGGACGTGAACCAATCCATCCGGATCGGCGCGCTCGCGGGCGCGGATTGCCTGGTGATCCTCGGCAAGCTGGGCGACCTGGTGCAGGCGCAAATCGTTTCCACCGCCACGGGTCTGGTGCTCAAGGTCGTCCCTGCCCAGTCGAAGAACCTGACTTCCTGGTCCGACGAGATACGCGATCAGGTGCTGCTCAGCGCACCCGTGCTCGGCCGTGGCGCGGAAGAATTCACTCTCGTCTCGATCCCCAACCTCACCTCCACTCGTTCGGAACCGGGCTCCTTCGATCAGACCCGCTCCCTGGCACAGGCGCTCGCCATCTATCTGGGGGCGATCGACGGAGTGTATATCCTCGACCGGCGCCACATGGCACAGCTCGCTGGCGAAAAGACGCTGACCGAAGACATGCGTTCCTTCTTCGGCAGCGGATGGGTGATCGACGGGAACTACGACACGAACGAGGAGAACCTGACGATCAAGCTGAGGTTGCGGCAGACGCACTCCGGTCGCGATCTCCGCCTCGAAGCCACGGGCAGCCTCGCGGATCCCCAGGAGGTGCTCTCCACCCTGAGCGAAAAGGTCGCCGCCGCCATGGGCTCACAGAACGCCCCGCCGCGCAACGTCGACCAGGAGGCGAATGGCTATCTCCGGGAATCCGAACGCGCCTACAAGCTGAGCCAGTGGGAAATCGCCCAGCAGGCCGCCGACGCTGCCTGGGCCATGGGAAACCGTTCCGATGCGGCGATGAGCCTGCGCCTGCGAAGCCGGATGGATCGCCTGCGCGTCGCCGCCACCCTTCTCAAACACAAACTCCGCAGGCTCGACGGGCAGTCCATAGTGATGGGATACCGCGCACCACTGCTCCTCGAGATTTTCGACCCGCGCGAACTGACCGCCACGCAATATCTCGAGCTGGCTGGCGACATCCTCTCTTTCTACCAACCCATTATCGCCAAACCCGGCCACCACACGGCATTCGAGAAAGACATGCTGACCTTCTACCCGGAAGCGGCCAAGGGCATCCTCATGCCCCTGGAAGTGCTGCATGCCATCTCTGAAGAGAAGGCACACCAAATGGCGATCGACCAGTTGCGGAGCGACGCCATGCGCACAACGCTGGCCGTCCTCTCGATCGCTCGGGAAAACGGCTACCCCTTAATCTATCAGAACACTTTTGCAGCCTATTTGCGGAGTCTTCCCTACCTGATCCGCGACGAGGATGCGCTCTATGATGAGATTCACGCGCGCCTGCTGGAAGCCTCCGCCATGACAGAGCCTCTCAGCAGACAACAGGCTTATAAATCTCTGGCGGGGATCGCCATGCCGCACATGAATAGTTACGGAGGCCAGGCCGGCAGTTCCTGGCAGCGCATGGCGCTTAGGATGATAGAGAGCGAGAACCTGTACGAACGCGTGATGGGCTACGATCTGACCCGCAGAGACACCAGCGACTACCAGGCGCGCTTCGCGTATTCCTACGCCATGATGCCTTTGATCGAGCGAATGGTCCGCGAGGAAAAAACCCTGCATGGCCTCTATGAATACACCGACCCCGAAATACACGATAATCTGAAAATCGAAGGGACCTTCCGGATATATCCCGAGTACACCAATGACATATGGTGTCCCAACCCCTATGATGTTTCCTACGGAAATTTGCGCCGCCGTCACGGCGATTTCCATAGAATTCTCGACTTTAACAGCCAGCCCAAGAGCCTGCGACACCTGACACCGCACTATAGGGAATATCTCTACCAGCGTTATATGAACCGCTTGCGTTGCATCGCGGAAAGCGGCTCGGTCGCTATCGACAAAGGTTCCCTATCCTCATCTCTGAACTACTACTCCATTCGCGAACTGGAGGATATGGCGACCCTCGCCATCGAGGCCGGGAAAGCTGTGGATCGGCGCGTGGCCAACCAACCGCAATGGAAACGGACCGCCCACGCTTTCAGAGTGCAAGTCGTGGAACGTATCCAAAAAGCGCTCGCAGATTCCCGCGAGAAACTCGCACCTCCGGAAGCAGTTGCCACACTGAAGCTCCCTCCGTTTCAAACACCCCTATTCGATCCCAATAATCCGCAAGACGCCAAGGCGCGCCGAAGCGCCGTATTTTCCCCGCATGGAACCGTCCCCTCGAAATCCGGTCTGTGGGGGGCGGACAATTCTATAGGTTTTTTTCACTATGACATCGCTCGCCAGACGACCGAATCGGTATTCCTGCCTCCCACCAACAGCACCTACAAGGAATATACGGAATACTTCGACGACGAACGGATAGCAGTCTGGTTCCAATGGCGCGACCATAAGCCCTTCATGGAAATCGGCGTATACGAATTTACCCGGAAAAATTGGCGTTACTTCAAACCAGACCGGGTTCCGCCCGATTACAAAAAACTTGGCGGCTCCATTCTGGGTGTGACTGATATCATCGTACTCGAGGAAAACCTGTACTACAGCTACCTCATGCATCCCTCCCCTAAAAGATTGTCTATAAATGCTATTTACCAAGACGCCGAAACAACAAAGGGAATAGCCATGATCAATCTGGCTACCGGCAAAGAAACCCTGCTGGTCAGCGGGCGACGGATACCAGCTGAGTCACCGATCGATAATATCCGAGCAGGCACCTATTCTATCATAAAGGTATCTGAAACCAGCCTTCTAAGCGCGGGCCACATATACGATGAGTCCACCGAACAATGGAGCGCGGCACCGCGAAAGGTCGTGAAACAAGATACCGACGTCTCAAACGTTCCATTTTATTACAAGCAACACTATGTTAAAGCTGATTACGATGGGGACAGGACCACTTTGACGTTGACCGCCACACCCCGGGGAAAGAATGTCGCGAGCATATCCATTACAATCAAACTGGAGCTTACCGGCTGGGATCAGATCGCCATCCCTCCCGAATTTGAAAAGCTTAATGCCATCTATGAGAAATTAAGGAAAAAGCCTATATTTAGCGCTCACGCGAACCAATCCGGCGTTATCATTTCGAACAGAATCGGCTTCTACTTTATCGACCGCCAAACTGTCATCGACCTGCTCCAGTTTGACAAAGCGGCGGCTGATCCTGGTTCTTAAACAGCCTGAAATTGGTAAATCGCCTCGTGGCGCACTTCGAGAGAAACCGGCGAAGTCACCCGTATCCTGCGCGAGCTGCAAACCATCCGCCTGGGCCAGATCGCGGTGGGAACGCCCGGCGCCCCGTTGCTGACGCGTCTCTCCAAAGTACCCGCCCACCTCCACGCCCGGCTCGCCAAACTCAAACTCCTGCACTTTTTTGCGGCCCCGCCCAAGTGGGCCGCCTTTCTCGCCGAAGCGCAGGTGTGGCCCGAAAAAATCCGGGCCTCCTGCGTTTATCCGTTTATCGGCCTTTCGGACCCTTCTGTCGAGGAAGTCAGCCTAGCGATCCTGCAGCCATTGCATGGAATAACGGGTCACCTCAGCCGAGCTGCTCAGCCGCAGCTTCTCTTTCACGTTGGCACGATGACTTTCGACCGTCTTCCCGCTCAGGTTCAATTTCTCGGCGATGGCGCGAACACTCAGACCCCGGCCCAGCAGTTCCAAAATCTCCAGCTCACGATCCGTGAGCAAAACCACCGCGGAGGAGTCTCCATTCGCCGGCGGGCTGACCCTCCGGGCCAACATCGCCTCGGAAAGATAAATCTCCCCCTCCATCGCCCGTCGCATAGCGGCGATAATCTCCGCGGGCGCGGCGGTTTTCATCACGTAACCCATTGCTCCCGCCCGCAGCGCGCGGTCCGCGTAGAGCGACTCGTCGTGCATTGACACCACGAGCGTCCGCACGGTGGGATGATTCACCCGCAGCTTCTTCAGAATATCGATGCCGTTCGTTCCCTGCAGCGAGATATCCAGAATCAGCAGGTTGGGCGCGACCTTTTCCAGTGCCGCAAAAGCGCCGTCCGCATCCGCCGCCACATCACAAACCCGGCAATCCGTTTCCGCTTCGATCAGATCGGTCAGTCCTTTCCGGAAAAGAGGATGATCGTCCACCACCAGGATCTGGCAGGGTGTTTCCGCGCTGTATTCAGGCATCTTCACGATCGAAATCTGGGGAGTCCATGCGCAAATCGCCGCGAGCATGGAGCTGCCGCGAGATGGTGGCAAAGCAAATCCCCGCGTCTCCCGCCCGCTCAGAACTTCCCGGCCATTCGCTCCTTCATGGGAAGAATCTCCAGACAGGTCGTCCACCAGCCGTGGCGAATCGTCACCACAAATTCCGGCGGCAAGGCCTCCGCCTCCATCTGCCGGGCCAGCTCTTCGTGAGGATATTCCAGCGGCACCAGCTCCACCGCCACCTGGCCGGCCGTCACCGTCACCGTCGCATACCAGACCTTCGTCGTGCCGTCATTGGCGGGCCGCCCGATCGCGCCGCAATTCACAAAATGCCGCCCGCTCGGAAGCTGGCGATGCCAGGCCAGTCCGGTGTGCGTGGCCACCACGATATCGGCTTCCGCCTGATCCAGCATTCGCTCCAGAAACGCCGATGAAGTCGTGGTTTCCCAGAGAAACTCGTTCGTTTGCCGCGGGGAGCCGTGGCAAAGGAGGAAGCGCGCACCGTCGGCTTCGAAGCGAATCTCCGCCGGCAGATGGCGCATCCATTCTTTGAACTCCGGCGAGCTGTTTCGATAAGTGTAATCGTAGGACAGGCGCGCGAAATGGTTGTCGCGCGGATCGGTGTAGCCGCACTGGCAATCCGCCAGATCGTTCCCGATGGAGTGATCGTAATTTCCCTGCACCACGGGAATCCCGGCCTCCCGCAGCAGCGGAAAAATCCGATCCGGATGAGGACCGAAAGCGCCCAAATCGCCGAGGCAGTAAAATTGATCGATTCCCCGCCCCGGCTGTTCCGCCAGTAGCGCCGAGAGCGCCAGATGGTTGCTATAGACCCCGCCGAAAAATCCCAGCTTCGTCATGCCGCCTCCTGCTCCAGCCAATCGAAGACGGAGGTCACCTGTTCATAACCTGTGCGAATGAGGAAGTCGCTCGCGCGCCCGTAGCTTTTCATCCCCAGGGCGAAATAACCCGGCTCGGGATGCCGCAGCGCATCGACTCCGAACGCCCCCGCCGCCAGACAGTCGCCGCCGGTCTCGCCCAGAAGCCGGGCCGCCAGCGGCAGAGTTCCTTCCGTCGCGTAGCACAGACTGACCTGTAGCTCACGGGCCAGGCTGAGATCCGGGCGAAAACCGGTCGCGGCGACGATTAGATCGACGGTCAACAGCGCCGGCTCAGGCCCCAGTTCCACCTCCACCGCGGCGCCCGCCCGCTTCATTCGACGCACATATTTTCCTGGATGAAAAGTCAGCCAGCCGGGCGCGGCCGCCAGCTCGTTCACCCGCCGCGCCAGGGCCGCCCGCGCCGGCAACGGGTCGTCCGTGATGACCACGGCGGGCTGCGTCAACGGCTTCCGCACGATCCAATTCACCTCACCGGGCGAGCCCGCTTCAGCCAAATCCGCGAGCGAAGCGACCACGGTGGCGGCGGAGTGTCCGGCCCCGATCACCAGAACTCGGCAACCCGCGAACTGCTCGCGAAGGGCGCCGCTGATATCCGGAACGCCATGGAAAATGAAATCCGCGCACGCCCGCTCTCCCGGCACGGGCATGCCCGCCGAACCCAGCGCGCGGGATCGCCCGTAAGTCCCGGAACAATCGAGCACGATCTCCGCTTCCTCGATCCACTCGCGCCCGCCTTGCTCGATCAGGAGTTCGAACGGCTGGCGGGCGCGATCCGCCACCCCGATCCAGTCACCTTTCAGGGATTCCGCCCGGCCGATTCCGACCACCCGGGCGCGCGTGACCAGCCGGTCCCCCAAACCATGGGCGAGCGGCTGGAGATATTGTTCCGCAAATTCCGCCCCGGTCAGAAACTCATCCTCACCCGCCCGCAGTTTCACTCCGCGGCGGCCCAGAGCCGAAGTGTTCATCGCCAGCGGCGAAAACATCCGCACGTGTCCCCAAGCCCGCATCGAAGCTCCGGCCACCCCCCGCTCGAAGATCCGCACGGGATAGCCGCGATCTTTCGCCTGCCAGGCCGCTTCCAACCCGATCGGGCCAGCGCCGATTACGGCAATTCTTCGGGACATGTCGCCACCTTACAAAGAAAACCCGTTTCGCCCACGGGCAAAACGGGTTTTCTGGTTAGGGGGAAGTGTGCTAGAGCTTGGACTTCAGCTCTTTTCCGACCGTGAACTTCACCGTCTTGGATTTCTTGATTTTGATCTTCTCGCGTGTCTTGGGATTGATGCCGGTGCGCGCGGCGCGCTCGGCGATCTTGAACGTGCCAAAGCCGATGAGCTGCACGTTCTTATCCTTTTTGAGGCCTTTTTTGATGCCGTCGATCACCGCGATGACGCTGCGTTCGGCTTCTGCTTTGCTGGTTTCTTTACCGAGTGCGGCTTGGACGGCCTCGACGAGTTCTGCTTTGTTCATGAATGGTTTTGGATAGCTGCTGAGGATTTTTAGATGGATTTTCGCCCGGGAGAAATCTCGCGGGCGAGTGACCTTTTTGGCAGCCGCGCTTTTTTTGTCAACGCAATTTTGCGGCGCGACTCTCATTAATCCAAGGGTTGCCGTTGATTCAGCGCCGTGGGCGGAGCAGACTGCGGCATGACTTTGGACGAACGTCTCGACCGTTATCTGGCGCGGAAACCTCAGATCTCCAGTTCCGCTTTTATCGCGGAAGGAGCGGCCATCGCCGGCGATGTGACCATCGGGGAGGAGGCCAGCGTGTGGTTTCACACCGCGTTGCGCGGAGACATCAATCGGATCGTCATCGGCGCCGGCTCCAACGTGCAGGATGGCGCGGTGGTGCATGTCGCGGACGATTATGCCGCCGTGGTCGGTCAGTTTGTGACCATCGGCCACCAGGCGACGGTCCACGCCTGCACCGTGGAGGATGAGGTGCTGATCGGCATGGGCAGCATCATTTTGGATGGCGCCGTGATCGGCGCGCGGTCGATCGTCGGCGCCCAGGCGCTGGTCACGGGCGGGATGGTCGCGCCCCCCGGCTCGCTGGTGCTGGGCTCCCCCGCCCGCGTCGTCAAAACGCTGGATCCGGCCACCCAGAAAAGCCTCCGCGGCTGGGCGGAAAAATACGTGGCCCTTTCCCGCCGCTACCGGGAGCGCGGTTAGCCCCGCTTCTCGTCGAAGCGGAGATAGGTATATCCGCTCAGACTTTTCTCGTAGCTGGCCAGCAGGCGCATGGCCTCGGTGGGTTTGAGCCGGTTCGACTTGATCGCGGCGTCCACCTGGCTTTTCACCTGCCGGTTCAGCTCGTTCTGATCCCATTGCGTCATGCGCAGCACATCGCTGATCGCGCTTCCCTCGATCGTTTCCTCGATGTAATAGCCCTTTTCCTCCTCGTCATCGAGAAAGACGTGCACTTCGTTGACCCGGCCGAAGAGGTTATGCAGATCGCCCATGATATCCTGATAGGCTCCCATGAGAAAAAAGCCGATATAGTAAGGCTCATCCGGCCGCAAGCGATGAAGGGCCAGCGTTTCCCGGACATCGGTCAGGTCGATGAACTTGCTCACTTTTCCGTCCGAATCGCAGGTGATGTCCACCAGGGTGGCATTGCGGTCCGGCTCTTCATCCAGCCTCTGCACCGGCATGATCGGGAAGAGCTGCCCCAGCGCCCAGTGATCGAGGAGCGACTGAAACACCGAGAAGTTACAGACATATTGATCGCTTAAACTAGTTTCCAGTTCCTGCACCTCGTCGGAAACGTATTCCGCCCCGCGAGTGGAGCGCACGATCTGATCCGCGATCCGCCAATAGAGGATTTCGATCTTGGCCTTCGAGCAAAGCTCCAGCAATCCGAGATCGAACATCGACTGCGCCTGCTCCTTGAACTGCTGGGCGTCGTGCAATGTCTCCAGACGATGCCCGTTTTTGACCAGTTCCTTCTCCAGCTCGATCATGTCGGCCACGAGCTTCGGTTCGCCCTCGGTGGCGACGATCGTCTCACCGTGGCCGGCCGTTTTTTCGATGGTCCCGAACGCCTCGACGATCAGCACGGAATGATGCGCCACCAGCGCCCGCCCGCTCTCGCTGATGATCGCGGGATGCGCCACCTTCTCGGAATCGCAGATCTCCATCACATTATAGACAATGTCCCGCGCGTATTCCTGCAGGGTGTAGTTGGTGGAACTGTCGAAGGTGGTCCGCGAACCGTCGTAATCGACCCCCAGCCCGCCGCCCGTGTCGAAGTAGCCCATCTCGTGCCCCATCTTTTTCAGCTTGGCGTAGAAACGCGCCGCCTCGCGCACCGCCCGCTTGATCGTGCCGATGTCGGGCACCTGCGAGCCGACGTGAAAATGGACGAGCCGCAGGCAGTGGGCCAGCCCCACCTCCTTCAGCCGCGCGCTCAGCACCATCAGATCGGAGGTCGAGAGGCCAAACTTCGCGTTTTCGCCGCCGGAGGTCGCCCATTTGCCCGCTCCCTTGCTCTGCAGCCGCACCCGCACCCCGATCATCGGCTCCACGCCGACCTCCTGGGAAATGCGCAGGATGTCTTTCAGCTCCTCCAGTTTCTCCACCACCATGATGACCTTCTTGCCCAGCTTGCGCCCGAGCAGAGCGTTGCGGATGAAGGCGCCGTCCTTATAGCCGTTGCAGATGATGACGCTTTCCTCGTCGCGATGGATGGCCAGCGCGGCCAGCAGCTCCGGCTTGCTCCCCGCTTCCAGCCCGAAATGGTAGGGCGCGCCCGCGTCGAGGATTTCCTCCACCACTTCGCGGAGCTGGTTCACCTTGATCGGAAAAACGCCGCGGTATTCGGCCCGGTAGCCGGACTCGGCGATCGCCGCCTGGAAGGCTTCGTTGATCGTCTTGACCCGGTGCCGCAGCAGATCCTGAAATCGGATGACCAGCGGAAACGAAAGGCCCTCTTCCTGCGCCTCCCTGATCACGTCCATGATGTCGATCGATCGGCCCGCCCCGCCGTCCGGCGTCACCGCCACGTGGCCCTGGTCGTTGACCGAAAAATAACCGGTTCCCCAGCGGTCGATATTATAAAGAGAGGTCGCGCTTTGAATGTCCCAGCTCATGCGAGGCGGAACATAGGCGCATTTCTGGCGGCGCCAAAACTGGAAAGTGATCCCGAGGTTAGATTTCCGGCACGAGCGGGTGTTCGCCGCCTTGAATTTTCCGACCGCACCCGCTACCGTCTGCGCTATGAGTAAAGAGGTCCAGCCCGTGCAGGTTCGCTCCGTGCTTCAGACGCACGCCGGACGCGCGGTTTTTCTGGGAAACGACGAGAAGGTTTTCGTGATCTACGTCGATGAAAGTGTCGGCCTGGCCATCACCATGTTCCTGCAGGACGCGCCGAAGGAGCGGCCGCTCACCCACGATCTCATGAGCCATCTGCTCACCGCGCTCGGGGCCAAGATCGACCGGGTGGTGATCAACGATCTGAAAAACGCCACTTACTACGCCCGGCTCATCATCAGCGTGGAAAACGAGCTGCAATCCCGCAAAATCATCGAACTCGACGCCCGCCCGAGCGATTGCATCGCGCTGGCCGCCCAGAGCGGTGCGACCATTTACGTCGCTCGCGAAGTCTGGGAAGAAGTGGACGACATGTCCGACATCCTGCGCAAAATGGAAGAGGGCGGCCTCTCTCCCGGGGGCGAGGAAGAGTAGGAGTGCCGCCCGCCTAAATCGCCAGGCCGGCTTTCCCGTCCGACGGAGCGGGCAGCCGCGATCTGACAGGGTGAAGATCGGCATTCCCCGCGAGATCAAACCTCAGGAAGCGCGGGTCGCCCTGATCCCCAGCGGAGCGAAACTGCTCGTCCGCCAAGGCCACGAAGTCATCGTAGAGCGCCAGGCCGGATCCGACTGCGGCTACCCCGACGAAGAATACCAAGCCGCTGGCGCCAGGCTGGTGGACACGCCGGAGAGCGTCTTCGAGCGAGCGGAATTGATCGTGAAGGTGAAGGAGCCCATGCCGCGCGAATTTCCCCTGCTTCGCTCCGGCCAGATTTTATTCACCTACCTGCACCTGGCCGCCAACCGCCCCTTGACCGAGGCGCTGCTGGCGAGCGGCGTCACCGCCGTCGGCTACGAGACCGTCACCGCGGGGCGCCATCTTCCGCTGCTCGAGCCCATGAGCGAGATCGCCGGTCGGATGTCGGTGATCGTCGGCGCTTATTTTCTGGCCCGGCATCAGGGCGGCAAAGGCGTCCTGCTCGGCGGCGTCCCGGGTGTGTTGCCCGGCCGGGTCGTGGTCATCGGGGGCGGCACCTCCGGCCTCAATGCCGCCCGCATGGCCATGGGACTCGGAGCCGAGGTCACCATTCTCGAAGTCGATATGGACCGCATGCGTTTCCTGGATCTCACCATGCAGGGCACCCACACGCTTTACTCCACCGAGGCGCATCTCTCCGATCTCCTGCCGCGGGTCGATCTCATGATCGGAGCCGTGCTCGTTCCCGGCGCGCGCGCCCCCAAGCTCATCGACCGCCGCATGCTGCGGGAAATGAAAGAGCACAGCGTCTTCGTGGACATCGCCATCGATCAGGGCGGCTGCGCCGAAACTTCGCGTCCGACCACGCACGACGCGCCCACCTACATTGAGGAAGGCGTCGTTCACTATTGCGTGACCAACATGCCCGGCGCCTACGCCCGCACCGCCACCCAGGCGCTGACGAACGTCACCCTTCCCTACATCGAAGCCATTGCCCACGGCGGATTCGCCGCCGCCTGCGAGCGCCGCTCCGGCCTGCGCGACGGCCTCAACGCCTGTCGGGGCCAGCTCACCATTCGTCCCGTGGCCGAGGCGTTCGATCTGCCCTACGCTCCCGTCGAGGAATTGCTGGAAAATTAAAAATGCGTTTCGCCGTCGTGAGTCGCGATAGTTCAGGCCAAAGATAGATTTGGTGGGGTGGAGACCACCCCTGCGACGCGCGAAGATGCGATAGCTTTTGGTGAACACAAGACCCGATCCCTCCATGAACCATCGAATCGAAACTCTCCTCCTCCTCCTCCTCGCGTTCGGCGCGTCACTGGCCGACTCCGCGCCGATCAACCTCCCGCGCCTCGAAGGCATCGAGGTGGATGGGCAAAAGAACGAATGGCAGGAGCGGGGATATGAAATCCCGTTCCTGATGCCTCTGAAGGGTTCCCGTCCGCCGAAAAAGGATCATTCAGCGACTGCTCGACTGGGGTGGGATGAGCGCGGGTTGCTGCTTTTTCTCGAAGTCGCGGACGACGCCAGCGACGAAGAGACGGACCATCAACTCTACCTCGGTGACAGCGTGGAGTTGTTTCTCGCGGATCGGGTCGGATCCGGAAATTGGTTCCAGGTCGTCGCCGCCCCCGGCACCGCCAAGGAGACCGGCAGCGTCCGGCTGTCGATCAAGGAGTCGCGGGAAGGTCGGGAGGAATCCGCAGAGGTCGAGGTGGCCAGCGCGAGGACCCCGGTCGGATACGACCTTGAGGTGCGTCTGCCGTGGTCCAAGCTGGGAGTGGAACCGAAGTTGGCCACCGAGTGTGCCCTGCAGATCATCGCCAACGACCGGGACGAGGGGAGCGAGCGGACGCAGCTCCCCTGGTTTCCCGGCTTGAGCACGTTCTCGGACTCGACGCAGATGATCGCCATCGCCCTCGCGGAGAAGCCGGATGCGCCGGTGCCGGGAGTCGTCCGGATGGAACGGATCGGATCGAGTGTGATCGTGCGTTTCGAAGGGGACGAGACCGCGCCGGAACAGGATCTCGAAATACTCGCGCCCGACGATCGCCGGCTGGCCCGAAGCCTCGTCGTGCGAGGGCGCGCGGGGATCGTGCTCCCGAGGGAGGCCGCCGACGAGGGACTGACCGTGCGGCTGGGCGAGCGGGAACTCAAGCGGTTCGATCCGCTCCGGGAAATGGTGCCAGCCGGGAAACTGAAGGAGGCCAGATTCGGGCTCACGCCGACGGTGTTCGCCGGCGACGCCTTTCCCAAACCGAGCCTCCGCGACCGGGAGGAGCACGAGGCGCTTCTGGGCCCGTTGACCGTGGACTGGGAATTCTACGATGCCGATCACCGGCGGGTCAGCGCTCCGTCCGGCGCGGGACGCTATGGCGTCGTCTTCCGCGTCGCCGCGGCCAACGGCGAGAAAGTCACCCGGACTCAGACCCTGTTTCGTCTGCCGGAGAAAGTGGACTGGAATGTGGGCAAGTTCGAGTTCGGCGAAATCAAGCTTCCGAACTGGCTCGCACCCAACGCGGCGGTCGCCCACGAGCAGCGTCACGCCATTGCGGATGTGTTCCGCGGCGTCCTCCGCGACGATTTCGAGGCGGATCCGCGCAGCGCGATCCTGCTGGCCGGCCTGCACGAAATGGAGGCGACGGGCGCCACCGCCGTGGATCGCACCGATTTCCAGCGGCGGGACGCGGATTGGTGGTATGCGCAGAGGCAGGGCACGGGCGATCTGGAACCCTACGACCGGCTGATTCACCTGCCGAAGGATTACGACGCCGATCCGGCCAGGCGCTGGCCGCTCGTGGTGTTTCTCCACGGCTCCGGCAACGGCGGAAGCTTGGAAAAACTGAAGAAATGGGGGCCGCCGAAGCAGGTGGCCGCCGGACGGGAGTTCCCGTTCATCCTGGCCGCACCGCGCTCGCCCCCTGGCCAATGGATGTGGTGGTTTGCTCCCCAAGTGGGTGCCTTCATCGACGAGATCGAAACGAAATACCGGATCGACCAGGACCGGATCTACGTCACCGGTCTCAGCATGGGCGGCTACGGAGCGTGGTATCTCGCTCAGGAATATCCCGACCGGTTCGCCGCCATCGCGCCCTTCTGCGGCGGCGGCGATCCGGCGGACGCGGCTCGCATCAAGGACGTTCCCGTGTGGGCGTTTCACGGCGAGGACGATCGGGCGGTCCCCGTCGAGCGCACCCGCGAAATGATCGAGGCCCTCGAGAAGGTCGGCGGCAAGCCGAAGGTCACCTACTATCCCGAGACCGGCCACCAATGCTGGGAGGAAGCCTACTCCGGCACGGAACTCTACGAGTGGCTGCTAGGGCAAAGACGGACGACTTCGAAGGAAGACCCCGAATGATAGGAAGCGCCGCGAGCAGGCTGGAAGGCGACGTGGCTCCTCTGATACATGCAGGAGCGATGCTGCGCGCACTGATCTTCGATTTCGACGGACTGATCCTGGATACGGAAACTCCCGAGTTCCACGCCTGGCCGGAGATCTATCGGCTGCACGGCGCGGAGTTGGCCCTCGAGGACTGGCTGCCCTGCATTGGCACGGGTTCGGTATTCGACCCGCATAGCCACATGGAGACGTTGATCGGGCGCGCTCTGGACCGCGACGAAATCGCTGCGGCACGGGAAGTTC
>JBGTNO010000119.1:0-17467 GCA_041743065.1 Chthoniobacterales bacterium | reverse complement strand
GGGAGAGGTCTGGTAGGTATTCATAGCCATCGGATCGGTGTGCACATGGCACGGCACGCGCGGCGCGGTGTCGGCGGGAACGGTCATCTTCTCCGCGGCGCCGGCGGCCTGGCAGGCGCTGTGCGCAAGGAGTCCGCTGGTTTTGCAAAGGGTCACCTCCTCGATCTGGCCGGGGAATTTGAACGCGGTGGCCTGGTATTCCCGTTCGCTCGCCTTGGCCATGAACGAGGCCCAAAGGGGGAGCGCCAGGGTGCTGCCGTAGCCTTTTTGCATGATCGTCTCGGGCTTGTCGAAACCGACCCACACGCCGCAGGTGAGGTCGCTGGTATAGCCGACAAACCAGGCGTCTTTGAAGTCGTCGGTGGTGCCAGTCTTGCCGGCGGCGGGGCGATCGAACCCGTCTTTTTTCATCTGCGCGGCGGTGCCGCTCCGGGTGACTTCGACAAGCGCCTGGTGCACGGCCCAAGCCGTGGCGGGACGCATGCAGGCGCGTTCGACATGAGCGGCCTTGTAAAGATCGCGCCCGTCGCGATCCTTAATATTCTCGATCAGGTAGGACTGACGCCGCAGGCCGTGATTGGCGAAAACGGTGTAGGCGGAGGTGATATTCAGCACGCTGGACTCGAAAGCGCCGAGGAAGATGGAAGGGTATCCGGGCACTTCCAGCGCGACGCCGCAGGCCTGACCGAGCGCGCGGACCTGAGCGAGACCGGCCCAGTTTCCGACGCGGGCGGACATGGTGTTGCGCGATTTCACCAGTCCCCAGGAGGCGGGCTGCAGACCGGCGTCTTCCCGATCGGAATTTTTCGGCGACCAGGATTCCGGTGCTCCTTTGATCTCGCCGGGCTGAATCTCGGCGTCGCTCACGGGCTGATACGGGGAGAGACCTCCCTCGAAGGCGGCGGCGTAAACGAAGGGCTTGAAGGTCGAGCCGATCTGCCGCTGGGCGAGGATGGCGCGGTTATAGGGGCTGTCCTCGAAATCGCGACCGCCGACGATGGCGCGAATCGCACCGGTTTGGTTTTCCACGGCGACCAGGGCACTCTGGACATAGGGAGAATGGACTTCCGCCTCATCGTCCGAGTCGGGGGCGGCCGCCTCGGCCGGACGGGTTTTCGGGCGCGCGGGGTGGGGGAAACCTTTCGCCTGCTCGACTTGGCGCAATTTGCTATCGACCAGATCGGTGGCGATGGCCTGCAGCCGCGGATCGATGGTCGTATAGATTTTCAGACCGCCCATGCGCAGTTGTTCGGGAGAAAGCAGGATCTCCAGTTCCCGGCGAATGCCGTCCATGGCGTAATCCTGCCGCACGCTGGGCATCCGCCGCTTGGTGAGTGGGATTTCCGCTTTCCCGGCCTCTTTGACTTCCGCGGCGGACACCATTTTCAGCTCCAGCATGGCGCCGAGCACGGAATCGCGCTGGGTCTTGGCGGCGTCGGGCGCGGAGAGCGGCGAGAGCCGATTGGGGCTGCGGATCATGCCGGCGAGCATGGCGGCCTCGGAAAGCGAGACGTCTTTGGTCGATTTGCCGAAATAGATCCGGGAGGCGGTTTCGACGCCGTAAACGCCGTCGCCGAAATAGATCCGGTTGAAGTAGGCCTCGATCAGTTCGCGTTTCGAAAAATGCTTCTCCAGTCGCATGGCCAGCGCGGCTTCGACCAGTTTCCGCCGCCACTTGTCCTCCGGCAGGGTCCAGGTATTGCGGGCCAACTGCTGGGTGATGGTGCTGGCGCCTTCCTCCACTTTGCCGGCCTGGAAATTACGGTAGGCCGCTCGGGCGATGCCTTTGAAATCGACGCCGTGATGTTCGTGGAACCGGTTATCCTCGCGGGCGATCAGGGCGTTGATCAGGTGCTCGGGGATATCGTCGATCCCGACGGTGTAGCGCACGTCGCCGCCGAGCCGACCGTAGCGCTGGCCCTTCGCGTCCATGACTTCGGAAACGGCGGGCATCTCATCCAGCTTGGTGAGATCGAACGCCGCGGCTTCCGCGACCACCTTTTGCCAGCGCTGATAGGCGAAGACACCCGCTCCGGCGGCCGCAAGGAGCAGGAGGATAAAAAGGACCGCCGTGATTTTCAAAAAAAGCTTCAGCATGGAGTTACGTTTTTTCGCGCGCCGAGACCAGCTCCCCGCGTGCGATCATTCTGTTGATAGCACCTTTCCTGCCGAGTCCGCCACAGAAAGGAGAAGTGCTTGACAGAAAGGCCGAGTATAAACGTATCTAATACAGGCGACCTCCACCAACGAGGGAGCCATCGTCCATGCCTGCTTCTTTTCCGCCGCTTTTCCAGCCAGCCACTGGGTCGATCTGGCGGCTGCCCACCGGGCGCGGGTTCGATTTGTTCCCGCGCGTTTCCACCCGATGAAATCTCTCGCCCGCTTCTACGCTTCCTCGATCGGCAAGAAATGGATTGTCGCTCTTACAGCCATCATCTTGATCGGCTATGTCTTCGGGCACCTGGCGGGGAACTTGCAGATCTTCCTCGGGCCGGAAAAAATCAACGAATACGCCGCGTTTCTCCACAGCCTGGGACCGCTGCTCTGGGTGGCGCGCATCGTTTTGCTGGTGGCGTTCGTTGTTCATATCGTCACCTCGATCCATCTGGCGCGGCAGAACCGGGCGGCCCGACCCGAAGCCTACGCGGCGAGGAAGGCGACGCGCTCGACTTTCGCCTCGCGGACCATGGCCATGAGCGGGCTGATCGTGCTCTGCTTTGTCATTTATCATCTGCTCCATTTCACCGTGCGCGTCCTCCCAGCCGAATACGCCGATTTCCACGATCCGCTCGAACGGCATGACACTTACCGAATGATCGTGACCGGTTTTCAGCATCCGCTCATCGTTTTCTTCTACGCGCTCGGGGTCGGGCTGCTCTGCCTGCATCTCAGTCACGGGCTGTCGTCGTTTCTGCAAACGCTGAGCATCACCAGCCGCGGCAGCCTGCGTCCGTTGCAACACGGCGGGCGGGTGCTCTCGGTCCTGATTTTCGTGGGCTACATGTCGGTGCCCGCCGCCGTGCTGCTGCACATTTTGAAATATCCGGCCTGACCCATGAACGACACGCTCGATGCCCACATTCCGGCCGGCCCCATCGCCCAGAAATGGGAGAGGCATCAGTTCGAATCCAAGCTGATCAATCCGGCCAACCGCCGAAAATTCGATATCATCATCGTAGGCTCCGGACTCGCGGGCGCCTCGGCGGCGGCCACGCTGGGCGAGCAGGGGTATAAGGTGAAATGCTTTTGCTATCAGGACAGTCCGCGGCGAGCCCACAGCATCGCGGCGCAAGGCGGCATTAACGCGGCCAAGAATTACCAGAACGATGGCGACAGCGTCTTTCGGTTGTTTTACGACACGGTCAAGGGTGGCGACTTTCGCTCTCGGGAGGCCAACGTTTATCGGCTGGCCCAGGTCAGCACCGCCATTATCGATCAGTGCGTCGCGCAAGGCGTGCCTTTTGCCCGCGAGTATGGCGGGATGCTTTCCAATCGCTCCTTCGGCGGCGCGCAGGTCTCGCGGACTTTCTATGCGCGGGGGCAGACGGGGCAGCAGCTTCTGCTCGGCGCGTATCAGGCCCTCGAGCGGCAGATCGCGGCGGGCACGGTGGAGATGTTTCCCCGCACCGAGATGCTCGATCTGGTGGTGGTGGACGGACATGCCAAGGGCATCATCGTGCGGGACCTGATCACGGGCGAACTTTCCGCGCACGCGGCGGACACTGTTATCCTCGCGACGGGCGGATATGGCAACGCGTTCTATCTTTCCACCAACGCCAAGGGCTGCAACGTCACGGCGGCCTTCCGGGCGCACAAACGCGGGGCCTTCCTGGCCAATCCCTGCTACACGCAGATTCACCCGACCTGCATTCCGGTGAAGGGCGAGTATCAGTCGAAACTGACGCTCATGTCCGAGTCGCTGCGCAACGACGGGCGGGTCTGGGTGCCGAAACGGGCGGAAGATTCCGGCAAGGATCCCCAGGACATTCCCGAGGAGGCGCGGGACTATTATCTCGAGCGGAAGTATCCCAGTTTCGGCAATCTCGCCCCGCGCGACATCGCCTCGCGAGCGGCCAAGGAAGCGTGCGACGATGGTCGCGGAGTGGGCCCGGGCGGCCGCGGAGTCTATTTGGACTTTGCCGACGCGATCGATCGGCTCGGCGCCCATAAGATCAGCGAACGCTACGGCAACCTCTTCGATATGTATGAAGAAATCACCTCGGAGAGCGCCTATCGACAACCGATGCGCATCTACCCCGCCGTGCACTATACCATGGGCGGACTTTGGGTGGACTATAACCTGATGAGCAACCTGCCCGGACTGCATGTCATGGGTGAGGCGAATTTTTCGGATCACGGCGCCAACCGCCTCGGCGCGAGCGCGCTCATGCAGGGGCTGGCGGATGGCTATTTCGTCATCCCCAACACCATCGGAAACTATCTAGCCACGCAGGTGGGCGGGAAGGTGACCGCAGCCAGTCCCGAATTCGCGCGGACGATGGCCGAGGTGCGGGAGCGCACCGCCAAATTGCTCGGCATCCAGGGCAGGCGGACCGTCGATTCCTTCCATCGCGAGCTGGGCCTGCTGCTGTGGGATAAATGCGGCATGGCGCGCCACGAAACCGGCCTCAAGCAAGCGCTGGCCAAGCTTCCGGAGATTCGCGAACAATTCTGGAGCGACGTGCGCGTGCCCGGTGAGGGAGCCGAGCTTAATCAATCTTTGGAGAAAGCCGGCCGCGTGGCGGACTTCCTGGAATTCGGCGAATTGATGTGTCAGGACGCGCTCGATCGCGACGAATCCTGCGGCGGCCACTTTCGCGAGGAACATCAGACCGAAGACGGAGAAGCGGTGCGGAATGATGAAGACTATGCCTACGTCGCCGCCTGGGAACACGCCGGAGTTGGGCAGCCCGCCGTCCTGCATAAGGAACACCTGGAGTTTGAGGACGTGAAACTGGCAACCCGGAGCTATAAGTAATGAACATCCGCCTCAAAGTCTGGCGCCAGAAAAATGCGCGCGCCGCCGGTCAGTTTGTCGAATACGACGCGCCCGATATCCCGCGCGAATGCTCGTTTCTGGAGATGCTCGACATCGTGAACGAGCGCCTCACGGAGAAAGGCGAGGAGCCGATCGCGTTCGATCACGACTGCCGCGAGGGCATCTGCGGAAGCTGCAATCTGAGCATCGACGGGCTGGCGCATGGCCCGGAGACGGGGATCACGACCTGTCAGCTCTATATGCGCAGCTTCGGCGAGGGCGACACGATTCTCATCGAGCCCTTCCGCGCCAGGGCTTTCCCGCTGGTGAAGGATCTCATCGTCGATCGGTCGGCCTTTGACCGCGTGATCCAGGCGGGCGGCTACATTTCGGCCCATACCGGCGCGGCGCCGGACGGAAACGCCACGCCGATCGGCAAACCCAACGCCGATTCCGCCATGGAAGCGGCGGCCTGTATCGGCTGCGGAGCCTGCGTCGCGGCCTGCCCGAACGCTTCCCCGATGCTCTTCGTCGGGGCGAAGGTCAGCCATCTCGGATTGCTGCCGCAGGGCGGCCCCGAGCGGACCCGCCGCGTGCTGGGCATGGTCCGGCAGATGGACGCGGAAGGTTTCGGCAATTGCTCGAATCACTACGAATGCGAGGCGGTCTGCCCGGCGGAGATTCCAGCCACGGTGATCACCCGCCTCAACCGCGAATTCGCGGCCGCGTCATTCAAGGAATCGGTCGCCTAAGCGGGAAGTTCGCTCCCTTTTTATAGCGCCGCGACGATCGCGTCGCCCATCTGTGCCGTGTTCACCTTCCGGGTGCCTTCGCTGTGGATATCTCCCGTGCGCAGGCCCTGCGTGATGACGGTCCGCACGGCCTTTTCGATGGCGGCCGCGGCTTTCTCTTGGCCAAAAGCGTAGCGCAGCATCATCGATGCGCTCAGAATCTGCGCGATGGGATTGGCGATACCGAGGCCGGCAATGTCCGGCGCGGAACCGCCGCTCGGCTCGAACAGGCCGAAGCTGCCGCCGGGCGTCTTGCGTGTGCCGAGGCTGGCGCTGGGCAGCATGCCGAGCGAGCCGGTGATCATGGCCATCTCGTCACTGAGAATGTCGCCGAAAAGATTCTCGGCCAGCACGACGTCGAAGCCTTTCGGGTTTCTGATCAACTGCATGGCGGCGTTGTCCACATAGAGGTGGTCGAGTTTTATTTTCGGATATTGTTGGGCCACTTCCGTCACGACCTGCCGCCAGAGCACGCCGTTTTCGAGCACGTTGGCTTTGTCGATCGAGGTGAGTCTGCCGTCGCGGCCTTCGGCGGCTCCAAAGGCGACGTGCGCGATCCGCTCGATCTCACTTCGCCGGTAAATCATGGTATCGATCGCCGTCTCCTCGCCGTCCCTCTCGCCGCGAAACTTGGGCTGACCGAAGTACAGTCCCCCTGTCAGCTCGCGCACACAAAGCACGTCGAACCCGCCCGCGACGATCGTCTCTTTCACGGGCGAAGCGTGAGTCAGTTCGGCGAAACAAATGGCCGGGCGGAGATTCGCGTAAAGACCGAAATGTTGCCGAAGCGGAAGAAGGGCGGCGCGCTCGGGCTGCTCGCCCGGCGGGAGATGCTCCCATTTTGGGCCGCCGACCGAGCCGAAAAGAATCGCATCGGCCGCTTCGCAGATGGCGAGCGTGGCCGGCGGCAGGGCGTGTCCGTCGCTATCGATGGCGGCGCCGCCGACTTGGGCGTGCTCCAGCTCAAATTCGAGAGAATGCCCCTCTTCGAGAGCGGCCAGCACCTTGAGCGCTTCGGCCATGACTTCGGGGCCGATGCCGTCACCGGCGAGAACTGCAATTTTGAGGGTAACCATGGACTCCGCAGCATAGCCGCGCGTCTGTTTTTGCCAAGCTCACCGTCACGTCCCTGGCCGAAACAGGTGCGACTGGAGACGGGACCGTGCCGTGGCGCCAGCTTCCAGCTTGTCATCAAAGCGGGAGCCTCCGGCTCAAATATTGGAAAAACGACGGCAAGCTGGAAGCTTACGCCACGGACGCACTCCCGATCGCCTCCGGTGAAGACCCCGATGGAGCGCCGCCCTCCCACGCTTAAGGGCCCGCCCACTTGCGTCGGCGAGCCCCAAAAAAACCCGGGTTGCTAATTAGCCGGAAATGCTATTTCTCGCGGCTGAAAGTGCTGCTGCGGTATTCGACTCCGACGCGCTCAGGCGGCAGCGGGGTGCCCGGGGCGGGATAATCGGCGACCACCTGGCGATTGGCGGTCGGCACGAGGCGGACGGCGCCCTTGGCGTTGTTGCGCCAGCCGTTCGGATCGGCGTATTCCTCCCCGCTGTGATGCAGCCCATCGACCTGATCTTCGAGCCCGGTGCCGTAACCTTCTGTGATGATCGTCGGGGTCACGAAGACCAGCAGATTCCGTTTCGAGCGGGTGTTGAGCTTCTCTTGGAAAAGGTAGCCTAGGATCGGGATATCGCCGAGGACTGGCACCTTGGTGCGGCCTTTGAGCACTTCATCCTGCAGCAATCCGCCGATGGCCAATGTGTTGCCACTCTTGATCAGCACATTCGATTCAAGCGAACGCGTGTCTATGACCGGACTGGCCACGGTGGCGCCGGCGAAAGTGAAGGTCGCGTCCGCCACCTTATTGCTGATCTCAGGCTTCACGCTAAGGGTCACGAAGTCGTCCTTATTGATGGAGGGCTTCACGACGAGCTGGTTGCCAAATTCCTTGTCCTCGAACCCGCCGAAGACGGCCGTGGCAGTCTGTTCGTTGAAGTTCAACTGCGGGACAGGCTGGTTGCGGACGATCCGGATAGTCGCTTCCTGATTGTCCGCAGTGACGACCCGGGGATTCGCGAGAAACTCGGCATCAGAATCCTCGTTTAAGAGCCGCATGGTCAAAGAAAGCTGCGGGGCGGAGAGGATGGAGAACTGGCCGGCAAGAGCAGCGATGGTGCCGCTCAGGGGATTGCTGCCGGCGGCCACCCCAAGGAAATCACCCACGGTCACGGAGCCGTCGGAGTTGACTTGAGTAGAGTCGAGCGGACCGTTGGTGGGTGATCCCAATTGGGCCGGAAGGCTGCCGCCCGCCCGGAAGGTCTGGCCGCCGCTGCCGCTGCCCAGAACACCACCCCAGTTGATCCCATAACTCTGCTGAGGATTGGCCGTCACTTCAACCAGACGCGCCTCGATCATGACCTGCCGCGTGGGCCGGTCGATCGTTTCGAGAAAGAGCGCGATGGCGTCTTTCTGGGATTGCGCCACGCGATAGAAGACGGCGTTGGTCCGGGGATCGACCTGCACATCGCCGCCACCCAGCTGATTTTTCAGCAGTTCTTTCACCATCTCGGCGTTGGCGTAGCTGAAAATATAGAAAGCGGGATCGGTGGGCTCAGCCTGCTTTTCTTGGGCCGTCTTCACGAAATAAACGCCGTCAAATTCATCGATCGAAAGCCCTTTCGAGCGGACGATGATGTCGATGACTTCCTTGGGCGGCTTGTTTTCCAGGCGCATCGTCACTGTCATTTGCGACTGCGCGACGAGATCGCTGACCACCAGATTCATTTTAGCTTGGCGAGCCAGCAGGCGCAGCACGGTGGCCACGTCGTCTCCCTGAAAGTCATTCATCTGCCGGTTTGGATTCGAGACCACCACGTCGGAAGTCGTCGCGGGCGGCAAGGTGGCCCCCGGCAGATCCAGCGGGGTGGACCCCAGAGGATCGACCGGGCTCAACTCCTCAAGCGGAGGAGGAATGGGAGCGGGCGCTTCCACCGCCGACGTGGCCGCGGGATCAGGCGGCAGGTCCACCGGCACGACTGCGGCCGGCGTCGGAGAGGCCAAATCGGCAGTCGGCACGGGTGAAGCGGGAGGGACAGCCGCGGGGTCGATCTGCGCCACGGCGGCAGAAACGGCCAGGAGAACCGAGGCGAACGAATGGGCGGTGAGTTTGAGCATATTCAGGAATGAGTTCGGGATTGAACCACTCCTGAGCAGTTTGCAGACCAACGTTTTCACAGCCGGGAGTCGTGAATCGCAAAATCCTTGATACGAGGACTTTACGCCGGACCATAAAATACCGCATCCGCGGCTCTCTATTTTGCGAATCGCACCGCAGCGATAAAATCTCTCATTCGCCCGGCGCTTTTCCGGCCGGGAGAGTCCTCGACTCCGCTGGCGACATCGACGGCGTATGGGCGCACCTGGCGAACTGCCTGACCCACATTATCAGGAGTCAATCCTCCGGACAGAACCGCCCGCAACTCCGGATTTTCGGCCATGAAATCCGCCACCAAAGACCAGTCCAGCACCCGCCCCGTGCCGCCAAACACGCCGGGCGCATAGGCGTCAACCAGCAGATTTGAGGTGTGGAAATGGCGCGCCGATTCGAGCGAAGCCGCGTCGCGCACGCCGATCGCTTTGATAAAGCGGATTCCGGACGTTTTCAGATCGGCGCACACTTCGGCGCTCTCGTCGCCGTGTAGCTGCAGCAGATCGACCCAGGGCTCGCCCGCGAGGTCCCGCAAGCGTTTCGAAGGTTCGTTCACGGTCACGGCGACCCGCGTGACCAGCGGCGGCAGGGCCGAAATCCAGGGCGCAGCCCGCGAGAGATCCAGATAGCGCTTGGAACCTTTCCAGGTATTGAATCCGAGGGCGTCGGCCCCCGCCTCGATCGCCGCCAGGGCGTCCCGCTCGCTGGTGATGCCGCAGATTTTTACCCGGACCGGGTTCATGACCCGGCCGGCACTTCCGGCGTGGTGCGAGGCTCCACGTAGCAGTCGAAATCAATGCCGGGAATATCGTTCACCAGCGCGATGAGCCCCTGCTGCCACAACGTCCGGACCTCCTGCAAATACTCGTCGTCGCCCTGAAGGCGGACCCGGTAGCGCACCTCGAACGAATCGCGTTCGTAGCAGAAAATGTCGAACGGCGTGCCGACGGAGACATTACTTTTCATGGTCGTCTCCAGCGAGAGCAGGCCGAATTTCACCGCTTCGGCCAAGGGCGTGTGGAAGGTGAAGCCCCGATCGAGAATGGGCTTGCCGTATTTGAATTCCCCGATCTGCAGAAAGGGCGACTCGATGCTGGCGTGCACCGAGTTTCCCTCGGGATAAACCTGGAAAATCTGATGCTCCAGCCCGCGGATCTGACCGGAGATGAGCGAGTTGATATTGAACCGGAGGCCGCTGGACTGCAGGGCCGCGCGGTCCGTTTTATCCACCTCGCGGATTTTGGTGCCGACGTATCGGGCCACTTCATACATGGTCGGTTGATTGAGCAGCGTGGGATAGCCGGGATCGGACCTGCCGATGAGCATATCCTCCTCGATCAGGGCCACCGCGCTCTGCGTGAGCGAGAGGTTGCCGGAATTCATCAGGCAGATCACCCGATCGGCATCGTGATAGATGCGCATCTTCGGCTGGATGCGGATGTTATCCACCCCCGCGCTGGTGCGGCTGTCCGAGAGGCAGACGATGCCTTCGTGGCAGAGCAGACTGAGGCAATAAGTCATGGCCTCACTCGATCACGCGGGCGCGCGCCGGTTTCATCCGCTGGTGATGATGAAGCGGGTAAACTTTTCCGTCCGAGCCGCGGAAGAAAGCGCTCAGGATCCAGCTCACGATGCTGATGAGGATGGAGCCAAAAAAAGCCGCCCAGAAGCCCTCGATCACGAACCCGGGAATGATCGAACTGACCAGCCAAAGCATGAGCGCATTCAGCACGAGGACGAAGAGACCCATGGTGACGAGGATAAGGGGCAGGCTGAGCAAGAGGAGGACAGGGCGGACGAGCGCGTTGACGATGCCGAGCAGCAGCGCCACTCCCGCGAGGGCGAAAACGCTGTCACTGGCGATCCCGGGCAGCATGCACGCCACCGCCACCGCCAGCGTCGTCACCAGCCAGCGGATGATAAATGGTTTCATGACGCCAAGGTTACAGAACACCCGCGGCGTGTCCACGACATGTGGCTCCCTCCCGACGAAGCCGAGCGCTGGCCCAGACTTTTTTTGATTGCCAAATCTTCGGCGACTTGCGGTAAATCTGGCTGAATTCGGCTCAACCACGCCGGAAGAAATCGATACAGGGACCATCTTTTATGGGAAAAAAACACGACGCCAAATTACTCGAACAGAGCGCCAGGAAGGCTGCCAAAGCCGCCAAAGGCGCGCTCAAGGAAGTGAAGAGCAAGACCAAGGCCGCCGCCGAAAAAGTCGAGACGATCGCGGCCCAGACCCTGAGCCCGAAGGCTCCCGCCAAGCCTAAAACCGCCCGCCCTAAAAAGACGGCCGGCTTCCAGCCGAGCAACGAGCAAGTCGCCCTGCGCGCGTATTACGTCTCGGAAAAGCGCCAGCGCGAAGGCCTTCCCGGCAACACCGATTCGGACTGGATCGAGGCGGAGCGGCAATTGAAGCTGGAGGCCTCCGCTCCCGCCGCACGCCCCAAAACCGCGGCGAAACGTTCTCCTGCCGCGGCGTCCAAATCCAAGTCCAAGTCCAGGAAATAAGCCGGAAGGACGGGGAGGCTACTCCCCGCCTCTCCCGCCAAACCGGACGGGCGAATTTCCCGCATCCGGCTTTCCAGTTGGCGACTGCCCGCATGAGATAGCGGTGGTGTTCCCTGTCCCGGTCCCCGGCCTTTTCGTTGGCACGAGGCGGTCGCGCACGGAGGGACCACTCCCGGCGTCCTGGTGCTGCTCCCGCTATCGCAAAGCGTCCGGCTCCACGTTTCCCACGCTGCCGTCGAAATACCACGCCAGGCGATGAGGCTGATGAATGGGTTCCTCAGGGGTGTTCGCCGCCCACGACGCGCCCACGACGCGCGGATGCCGCTGGTCCGCGTCCGACAATCCCCAGGTATTCCGCGGCAGCTTGGCCAGGCGGGCCGGGGCCGCATCCTCGCCGGCCACCAGCGAGCCCCAGGGATTGAAGTCCGCCGCGTCGGTCGCGACTTTCATGTTCATCACGAACGTGCGGGCATTCTCGAGCTGCGCCGCGGTCACCGCCT
Organism: Chthoniobacterales bacterium; assembly: GCA_041743065.1. GTDB lineage: Bacteria > Verrucomicrobiota > Verrucomicrobiia > Chthoniobacterales > Chthoniobacteraceae > JBBSOD01. Next base: position 5,473 of record JBGTNO010000119.1, on the reverse strand, counting down.
TGCGATAGGCCGGCGGAATGAAGAGCGGCTCCAGCTCCCGCGTATCCGGCACCGGTATCGGCAGGTAACCGGCCACCTCTTTCACCAGCCGACCGGAGCGGGCAGGATCGAACATCGGCATCTGCCCGGGCCAGAGCGGACCCGGCAAACGGGCGTCATGATCCGCCGCGTAGCTGTAAATGGCGGTGCCGATGGTCCGCATGTTCTGCAGCGCGACCGTCCGATCGGCTTGACTGCGCACGCGTCCGGTCGCTCCAAAAAAGAGCACAGCGAGCGCCGCCACGACGGAAAGCACGACCAGCAACTCAATCAGCGTCAGGGCCGCGAGGCCCGTCGTCGGCAATTTCCGTTGTTCTCTCATGGCTGCGGGACACTACCACTGGCTGGGGCGGCGTCCAGCTTCGGGCTGGACGGCTTGCTAGACCGCCGCCGTCGCATACGACATGTCGTAATCGAACAATTCGCCTTCCGCAAAAAAGCGTTTCAACTCGATCGCCGCATTTTCCCGCGAATCGGAGGCGTGCGCGATGTTCACCATCACATCCACGCCGAGATCGCCCCGGATGGTGCCCTTTTCCGCCTTCTTCGAGTCGGTCGGTCCCAGCAGCCCGCGCAAAGCGTCCACCGCCTCATCTTTTGCCAGCGCCAGCGCCACGATGGGCGACGACCGCATGAACGTCTCCACTTCCGGGAAGAAAGGTTTGTCCGCGATATGCGCGTAGTGCTCGCGGAGGAGCTCCCGCGTTGCCTCGAACATCCGGCAACCGCGGATCTGATAACCGGCCTCTTCGAAGCGCCGGATCACCTCGCCGACCTTCCGGCCGGTCACACAATCGGGTTTTAGCAAGATGAGGGTCGTTTCCATGGCGGCGCATCGTATGGAAGTTCCGGGCGGAGAAAAGGACTTTCTGGCAGCTTCCCGAGCCCCGTCGCGCTCCTCAGCGAAACTGCGGATGCTGCCTGAGAGCCCGCCAATCCTCCTCGCCGCCCGGCTGTTGGGCCGGTCGGCCTGGACGCAGGGGAGCCGCGTTGGTCGAGCGTTTCACCCGTCCCAGCCAGTCCTCGCCCAGCGGCCGGGTCAAAAGGCCGGCCCGATTGGAAGCGACGGTCATTTCCGTTTTCTCACCCACGCCCTCAGCCGCTCCCACATAAAAACCAGCCAGCAGCAGCGTCATCCGCACCGCGCTCGATCGACTATAGCTAGTCAGCAGACAGTCGCGCCTCGAGTCGAGTCGGGCGAAGAGGTGGCGGAATGTCTCCAGGGTCCAGATCTCCGGCGAGCTTCGGGGCGAATAAGGATCCCAGAAGACCGCGTCGGGAGCGGGCACGCTGGGCGTGGACAGCGTTTCGCGAAAATCTCCCCGATGAAAATACCACTGCTGCCGAGTGTCCGGCGATCTCCACGTGGTTTGAGCGAGCAAGGTGGTCATCGCCGAAACCCAGCCGAGCGGATAGCCCAGAGCGGCCGCTTCGCGCCGCGCGAACGCCAGAGGCTCACCGGTGATATCGAAACTATGGATCTCCAGTCCGCCCGGAACGGCCTCCAAGGCCGCAATCGCATTGGCCCCCGCGCCGAGGCCGACATCCCAGACCACCAGTTTTCGATCTAACCTTGCCGCGCGTTCTATCAGCCTCGTCCCGGCCAGATGCAGCTCACGCGCTTCCCGCATCGGACCGAGCCCCGGATGGTAAGTTTCTCCATTCCTGATCTGGCGCAGCGACATCACTCCGCCAGCCAGCGGCACTAGCTCATAGTCATCTCCGGAATCCTTCCGCGAAGGACCCCGAAGCATCGACTAGAGACCGAGCGCGTTGATCGTGGAGCGATCGATCGAGCCGGTGGGTCGCAGGCCCGCATCCCGCTGGAAACTAACCAGAGCCCGCCTCGACATCGGCCCGAAAGCGCCGTCGATGGGCCCGCGATAGTAGCCGCGGCGAGCCAGCCTGATCTGGACCTGAGAGTCCAGATCCCGATAGCCGGCTCGGACCTGACGCCCGGGGATGGCGCTGATGGTTTGATAATAGGTTACGCCGGGAGCGTCGTAAAAATAGTCCGCATCGGACGGCCCATAGTAATAGCCGGGACCTCGATATCCGTCTCCGAAAACGATGGAAAACGAACTGCGCGGCACTCGCCGATAATAGCTAGTCTGATAATGCCGCTTCCGACCGCGATAGACATAGCGATCGTGATCATCATCGCGATCATGATCGTGCCCCTTATCGTGTTTTTTGTGCTTATCTTTATCTTTATCCTTATTCTTATCTTTGGCTAAGGCGCTGAAAGGCGAGACGGTCAAGGATGCCGCCGTAGCGGCGGCGACTAGTAAACCGGAATATTTTCTGAGGCTGGTGTTCATAGGTGGGTGGATAGACGCCAGCTTCCCAGGGAATATTCAGGATGAGGCCCGGAAGATGCCGGCTATTGCTTCAACTGACTATTCCACTCGGAGATACGTTTGGCTTTGGCCTCAAAAAGCTCGTCGGTCGAATCGAGGATTTCGATCTTTTTGATCTGGTCTCCGCCTTGAATGGCATCGACCACATCCTGGCTTCCGGTCACCTCGCCAAAGATGGTATGCTTGCCATTCAGCCAGGGTGTCGGCACATGGGTGATGAAGAACTGGCTGCCGTTCGACCCAGGTCCGGAGTTGGCCATGGCCAGAAGACCGGGCTTATCGAATTTAAGCCCAGCCCCAACTTCGTCCTCGAATTTATATCCCGGTCCACCCGTGCCGGTGCCCTGCGGGTCGCCGCCCTGAACCATGAAATCTTTGATCACCCGATGGAACTTGAGGTCATCGTAGAAACCTTGTTTCGCCAAGTTGAGAAAATTGGCGACCGTCACGGGTGCCTTGGCGGTGAAGAGGGTGATATCGATGTCACCTTTGTCGGTGACCATTTTGATTTTGATGTCTTTCATAGAGGAGTCGTCGGCGTATACTGCGGAAGCGCTGAGGCTGAAGCAGCCGAGCAGGGCGAGGGCAGGGAGGAAAAGTTTCATGGCTGGAGTAAGAAAGCTTCGAAGGTGCTTGGTCGAGAGGACGGGTCGCGGCCCTCGATTTCTTGGCCGGTGCGGCGTTTCGATTCCGCCAGCCGGCGGAAAAGGCGTTGCATTGGTTCTGCGGGACCGTGATTCTGGCGCCATGGCATTTCGTAAGAGCACCTTTCAACTGGCTCTCATCCAGATGGCGTGCTCGGCGGATCCGGAGGAAAATCTCACTCGAGCGGTGGATCTGGTGCGGCGGGCCGCGAGCGGCGGGGCGGAGGTGATCTGTCTGCCGGAGCTTTTCCGCTCGCAGTATTTCTGCCAGGTGGAGGATCACAAATACTTCGCCCTGGCCGAGTCGATTCCCGGCCCGAGCACCGCGGCGCTGCAGCCGCTGGCGCGCGAATACGGCTGCGTGATTGTGGCTTCGCTCTTCGAGAAACGGGCGCCCGGAATCTACCACAACACGGCGGCCATTATCGACGCGGACGGCGCTTACCTCGGCAAATACCGGAAGATGCACATCCCGGACGATCCGCTCTTTTACGAGAAATTTTACTTCACGCCCGGTGATCTCGGTTTCAAATCCTGGCCGACCCGCCATGCCGACATCGGCGTTTGTGTCTGCTGGGATCAATGGTATCCCGAGGCCGCGCGTCTCACCGCGCTGCAGGGTGCGCAGATCCTTTTTTATCCCACCGCCATCGGCTGGCATCCCTCGGAAAAAGCGGAGCACGGTCGGGATCAGTTCGACGCCTGGCGGACCATCCAGCGAAGCCACGCCATCGCCAACGGCTGCTATGTCGCCGCGACCAACCGCATCGGCCACGAAGCGCCGGAAGGGGGTGACGGCCTCGAGTTCTGGGGCCAGAGTTTTATCTGCGATCCCACTGGGCGCGTCATGGCGCAGGCCTCGGCCGATCGCGAGGAAATTCTGGCCGCCGAGATCGATCTCGAGCGCCTCGACCAGCAGCGCACGCACTGGCCGTTTTTTCGGGATCGCCGCATCGATGCCTACGCCGGTCTCGAGCGCCGCCTGATCGACTGATCCGCCGTATGTTGGCCCCGGTTCCTCCCCCGCCCGCCGCCGTCGGCTACCGCATGCCGGCCGAGTGGGAGCCGCACGAAGCCACCTGGCTCTCGTGGCCCCATCCCGAGGGCATAAGTTTCCCCGATTTCTACGAGAAAATCCCGCCCGTCTTCAGCCGCATGATCGGCGCGCTGGCGAATTCCGAACGGGTCTGCCTGAACGTGAGGGACGAGGACGAGGAAACGACCGTGCGCGCGGTGCTGGAAAAGCTGAACACGCCGCTCGAGCACGTGACCTTTCACCATTTCCCGACGAACGAGCCTTGGTGCCGCGATCACGGTCCGATTTTTGTGGTGCGCGATCAGGAACCGCGCCTGGCCGCGATCGATTGGGATTACAACGCCTGGGGCTGGAAATACCCGCCTTTCGATCTCGACGACATGGTGCCGACACTTGTCGCCGAGGAGTTCGGCCTGCCCATTTACAGTCCGGGCATGGTGCTGGAGGGCGGCTCCATCGAGGTGAATGGCACGGGCACCCTGCTCACCACCACCTCCTGCCTGCTCAATCGCAACCGCAATCCCGACCTCTCCAAAACCCAGATCGAGGAGCATCTCCGGCAGCACCTCGGCGTCCACCATTTCCTCTGGCTGGGCGATGGCATCGAAGGCGACGACACCGACGGGCACATCGACGACATCACGCGCTTCGTCGCTCGCGACACCGTCGTCACCGTCGTCGAGGAAGACGAGCGCGATTCCAACTACGAGCCGCTCCAGGAAAATCTGTCCCGGCTCCGCGAAATGGCGATCGAGGACGGCTCGCCGCTCCGGGTCCTCCCGCTGCCCATGCCCGCGCAGATCGTGCGCCAGGGCCAGCGCCTGCCCGCCAGCTACGCCAATTATTATATCGGCAACCGCGCGGTGTTGCTGCCTGTCTTCAACGATGGCGGCGATAAGATGGCGGTGACTGTGCTGCAAAATGCCTTCCCCGATCGCGAAGTGATCGCCATCGACTGCCGCGAGTTGATCTGGGGCCTGGGCGCTTTTCACTGCCTCACTCAGCAGCAGCCGAAAGTCTGAACCGGCGTGGAAACGAAGCGCCGCGAGCCCGTTGACCATTTCCGCCGGGTGGCGGGACGGCCCGCCGCCGTGGTGCTGGAGCCGGCCAGCTCGCCCGATCGCATCGACCACGTCTGGGTCACGCTCGACCTCGGCGGCGGCCAGAATCTCCGGGCCGTCATCAACACCCTTTCGCTGCGGAACAAGCTGGCGGGCTTCGACGAAAGGGTGCGAGTGGGCCTGGTGCGATCGCCGTTTACCAAGCTCCCGCCGCTGGGCATTTTTCCGGCGGCCGGGCTCGACAACGCCGCCCTCGCCCGGCGGGAGAATCTCTTTTTCGAAACGGATGAGCGGCGCGAGCTGGAGACATTGATCCTCGAGAAAGTGCGTCTG
>JBGTNO010000118.1:0-5903 GCA_041743065.1 Chthoniobacterales bacterium | reverse complement strand
CCCCATCGAGCCTCCCGGACAAGGAGCACACCCACACTCGCACCTTCATAGCCAGCCTGGGCGTGGCGGAAAAGCGACGCGCCGCCGCTGCCGCGCGCCACCACTGGAGCGTGGAAAACCGCAACCATCACAAACGCGATGCCAGCGCGTGGCAGGAAGACAAACACCGCCATCGAAGACCCCGGGCGGCCCTGAACCTCGCGCTCACCCGCAACGCCCTGCTGGCCATCATTCCCTTCGAGCAAGGCCAGCCCCTGGCCGACTTCTTCGAGCGCTACCACCGCAGCCCGCGCGCCGCCATCGATCTCATCCTCAACTCACGCCCTTTCCCATGACCCGCCAGCCAAACGCCCTGGCCATCCCCCTCTAAAGGCCACTTTTACCTCGATCGGCCTTCGCTCACTCGCCAGTCCGTGAAAATAAATCACCGGCGTTTCCAGCCGCATCGTCACGTCCGGATGCGCCGAAGGCGCTCCTTGCGAAAAGGTGGGCGGCGCTTCCGACGCCGGGAGGAGCAGACCTCGGGCGATATCGTGGACGAATGCGGGCACCGGCTCGTCGTCCGTATTGATGCCCCCCAGCGCCCGTCCGTCCTCCGCCTGGAGCGAAGTGAACGTCCCCCATTCATGCACCACCAGCTCGCCATAAGCGCCCGGCATCATCGCCCCAAGCAGCAGCCACCATTTCATGCCGCTAAAATAGTTTATCCGCCGCGTTCGGCAAAGCAAAAATCCGCGCCCCGCCGCTCCCGCTGACTACGATTGTAGTTGACGCTGCGACTACGCCTGTAGTAATTCTCCCGCATGCCCGCCATTCCCCGCATCTCCGACGCCGAGTGGGATGTCCTGAACGTTCTCTGGGACCGCGCCCCTCTCACCGCCGCCCAAGTCTTCGCACACCTGACCGACCGCGCCTGGAAACTCAACACCGTGCGGACTTTCCTCACCCGCCTGGAAAATAAAGGCGCCATCATCGCGAAAGAACATCCCGAGGGAAAACAGTTCACCCCCCGCCTCACCCGCGAGGCCTGCGTGCGCCAGGCCAGCCAGACTTTTCTCGATCGCGTTTTCGACGGCGCGACCGGCTCGCTGCTTGTCCATTTCGCCAAAAGCAAACGCCTGACCGAAAGCGAGCTGGCCGAGCTCCGCGCCATCCTCACCCAAAAAGGAAAGGGGAAATGAGCGATGCCAGGGTGGGAAATCGCTTGGACGACGGTCGCGCCTAATAGTCTCCGGGAAGCCCCCTCTTGTCACAATCCCGTCGATGCTACTAATGAAGCAATGAACCGCATATGACCATTAAACTAGCCATCATCACCGCGATCTCCTCCGCCATCCTCCTCACCATTCCGGGCGCTTACGCTCAGTCCTCCAGTGGAAGTGACGTCATCGTTCGCGCAACTATTGTTTCTCTGCCGAACGCCGCGACTCTGCGGCATTTCCCGGCCAGTTATGATTTCCAAAGCAATGCCGCCGAGGCGTTGGCGACCTTGGAGAAACTGGTCAAGGAAAACAAGGCCACTTCGGTCGGCAATCTCGCCGTGACGACTAAAAGCGGCCAGCGTGCCGTCTCCGAATCGGGAAAAATGATTCTCGAAGTCGAGCCGATCGTCTCGCCCGATCAGAAAGCGGTTGATCTGAATGTAGTCGTCACGGAAGACGGTCATCGCGTTGTCACTTCGGTCCTGATCCCCGAGGGAGAAGTTAAGTTTCTCGGCAGCATTCAAAACCCCAAGAACCACTCCGCCACGGATTACATCTTCATCCAGGTATCACTCTAGAAATCGCCGCTCGCCGTCACCCTTCTTATGAAAGTGTCGCGCTTCCTCCTTATGCTGTCTGTTTCATGACCCTCGCCAGCGCCAAGGGCGGACAGCATACCGGCATCGTCCATGCCAAAAACGGAGTTGCCACCGGGAGCTGCGTCTCGGTTATGGCGGACGGCGAAACAATATACCTGCGAACTTGCTCCCACAGATCGAATCCCGACCATCGCCTAGACAAACCTCGCTAGACAGACAATGTCATGAATCTCGCTCTTCTCTTCAAAACCGCCCTCGCCGCCTCCTGGCAAGGATCACTAGTCATCGCTGTCATCCTGCTGCTGCGGCCACTGCTCGGCTTGCGCGTGCCTGCCCAGTGGCGCTCCCTGCTCTGGATGCTGGCCTTGATCCGGTTGCTCGTGCCAGCGTTTCTGCTGCCGCCCAGTCCGGCCAGCTTCGAGAACATTCCCGCGGTCCAGCATTCGGTCGCGCAAACCCAGAGAGCCCTCGCGCCGGGTGGGCCAGCGGCGGTGACAGATCAAGGACCGGACGCCGGCGACCTGGCTAATTTCGCCGTCACTCCCGCCGAGCCGGATCCATCCGGCATCTCGGGGTGGGAAATTGCCGCGCTCGTCTGGCTGGCGGGCGCTTCGACACTGGCCCTGCTCTCCATCGGCGCGACCGTGAGGCTGCGGCGCAGAATCCAAAAAGACGCTCAGCCGTTGCATCCCGCAGCTATCCAGGCCTGGGAGCGGTGCCGCCAAGAGCTGGCCTTACCACGCGCGCCCCAGCTCGTCGCGACCTCGGCCGTGGATTCGCCCGCCCTCCTGGGCGTCTTTCGCCCGCTCCTACTCATCCCGTCATCCGCGCAATACTCCCGCGAGGACTGGCAGAACGTCTTTCTGCACGAATTGGCCCATTTTCGCCGCCGCGATCACTGGGCGCAGGCCGTTCAACTCGCCGCTCTCTGCGTGCACTGGTTCAATCCGCTCGTCTGGATCGGCTTCCGCCAGTTGCGGTCGGATCGCGAGCTGGCCGCGGATGAATGGGCGCTGCGGCACCTCGACGACAGCCGCACGGTTTCCTATGGTGACACCCTCCTCAAGATCCTGGACGCCCAGTCTCGTCCCGCCTGGCCGACCGCCATCGTCGGCATCGGCGAAGACGCCGCGCAATTGAAACAGCGCCTGCAGCGCATTGCGAACTTCACCCCGAAGAAAGTCTTCGGTTCGGTCGTGGGGGCCGCCACCTTGCTGATGCTCGGCGCGGTGGTGGTGGGCCGCCAGCTCGACCCTCCCGATCTCTCCCATTACGCCGGCCTTTCTCCCGCCGAGATTCTCGTCACCGCCGCTGGCAGCGGGGATGCGCCCGTGGTGGAAAAAATGCTGGCCGATGGCGCAATGATCGACCAGCCAGCCTCCGTGAGGGGGCCATCGACCGCCCTCACCGCCGCCATCGCGTCCAACCAGCTCGAAGTCGCGCGCTGGCTGATCGAACATGGAGCCGACCTCAATTTCGCGCCGAAGAATGGCGCTCCTCCTATCGTCGTGGCCCTGAAGAGCGGCTGGGAAGGAGCCGTGCAGTTGCTTCTGCGCGAAGGCGCCGCCACCGATCCCGCCCTGCTGGCCGCGGCGGCGGGCAATATTGAGGCCGTCGATCGATTCCTGGCCGCCGGGAAGACCGATTTCGACAAACTCGAGCTGCTCAACCGGATCGCCGCCGTCCATGGCCACGCCGAGCTTTTCGCGAAGCTCTGGGACACCATCCGGGAGCTGCCCGGCCAAGAGAATTGGGAACCGCCCAGAGGCACCGTGGGAGTCTCCATTGCCCGCGGCCATCGCGAGGTGGTCGAAGAAATGCTCGAACGCGGCGAACCATTGAACAAGAGCGGTGTGATGCGCCTTGCGCCGCTGGTGGCGGGGTCTCCCGACCTGCGCGCCTGGCTGGAGGAAAAAGGTTTCGCCATTCCCGCATACAACCTGGGCGAACAGCTCATCGACGCGACGGAACGCGAGAACCTTCCCGAAATGCGCCGTCTGATCCAAGCGGGCGCCGGCGTGAATTACCGCGGCGAAAGCGACTGGACGCCCGTGAGCAAAGCCGCCACCTGGGGCAATCCCAGGGCGGTGAAACTGCTCCTCGATCATCACGCCGATCCGAAACCGTCGAAACACGGCTACAACGCCCTCGAGCTGGCGAAGACGCCGGAGATCGCGGACATGCTGGTGGCGGCCGGAGCCCGGATCGAATCGGAAGACATCCGCTACCGCGTGACGCACGGCTCGGTCGAGAGCGTGCGCTGGTTCATCGACCACGGCGTCGATCCCCTCGAGATCAAAGATCCGAATTCCGGGAGCACCCTTCTCTTCGACGCGGGAGACCCGGAGATCGCCCGGCTGTTGATCGCCCGCGGGATCGACGTGAATGCGAGGGATAAACGGGGGCGGACCGCCCTGGTTGAAATCCTACAGAGACGCTCCCAGGCCGCGGAAATCGCCCAGGTCCTGCTCGAAAACGGCGCCGATCCGAACGAGCGCTTCGACGACGGCTCCACTCCGCTGATGATCGCGCGGGACGGCGCATCGATCGATGTGCTGGTAGCCGCGGGAGCCGACATTCACGCCGGAACCGATCACGGAAACGGAGTGCTCTATTCGGGCTGGGGGGCGGGCATTCCGAGCCGCGACCAAGCGCTCCTCCGTCACGGTCTCGAACTCGACCCCGTGGAAGGAGGAAAATTGCTGATCAACGCAATCCTCTTGCGAGGTGATCTTCCAGCGGTGAAGTCGCTGCTCGCCCTAGGGGTCGATCCCAACGCGGGCGGAACTTCGGAGGGCCGGCGGACGTGCTCAGCGCTTTCGGCCGCCCTCAGCAACGGACATTTCGAGATCGCCGAAGTATTGCGCGAGGCGGGCGCCAACGAGATCGGCTTGCTCAGTGAGAGCGCCGCCAAAGGAAACGCCGCCCAGATGACCGCACTGCTCGACGCCGACGCGAACGTCAACGAAGCCGACAGGGCCGGTCAAACCCCCCTCTTTTTCGCCATTCTGCGCGGGCAAATCGACGCCGTGCACCTCCTGCTGAATCGAGGGGCCAACGTGAATCATTTCGACGAGGCGGGAATGACGGCTCACTCCTACACGAATCTCCTGATCCGTCAGATCGAAGACAATCATTTCACCCAATTGCCGGGGAACGATCTGGCTGCCGCTCGCCAGACGCTGGACGGAATTATGGCCGCAATTCTCGCGCACCACCCCGATCCCACCTATCGCAATGAAGCGGGCGAGACCGCCCTCATGCGCGCCGCGCAAATCGGTAATTCTTTGCCACTGGCAGGAAAAGACGGCAAAAATCCCGCCCTCAATCTTCAGCGACCGGACGGCATGACCGCGCTGATGCTGGCCATCGTCACCCAGCCCAAAGACGCCCCCCTCGATGGTCCCGGGAGCGTGGCCACGTTGCAGAAGGATGGGAGCGTGAACCGGCGCTTTTCCAGGCGGGGGAGCTTGGTCGAGATACTGCTGGCGATGGGCGCCGATGCCACCCTGCGCAATCACGCCGGCCAAACCGCGCGAGATCTCGCGCGCGCGAATGGAAACGCGGAAATCATCGAAATTCTCGAAAAGCACAAACCGTGAAGGAACTGGGCCCAAGATGAACCGGCCACGCTCGCGGCTCTTTTTCTGGTGCTTCGTTTTGACCGGATTTTCGGTGGGTCTCGCGCAAGAGGACCAGGCGCCTTCGGCACCCGGAATCCACCTGCCATCTTTGGCCGGGCGAGCGTTGCGCAATGTCGAGCGCGGAGCGGTCGTCGTCGTCGATCCGTCCAACGGCGAGATTCTGGCCCTGGTGTCGAAGCCATCGCCCGATCCGACGGCGGAAAATCCGGACGCTCCGCTGGCGGTCACCGCCTTCGCGCCCGGCGCCGCCTTTTTACCGGTCACGGCACTGGCGGGAGCGATGACGGGGCACGCGTCCGACGAATTTGAATGCGCCGGCGGTGTCCGGTATGACGACAAATTCATGAGATGCTGGATCGACGCGAAAGGTGGCAAACACGGACTGCTCGAGGTGAGCGACGCCTTGAAATTTTCCTGCGCCGCATTCTTCTATCAATCTGGCAACGCCGCCGGCATCG
>JBGTNO010000117.1:0-3441 GCA_041743065.1 Chthoniobacterales bacterium | reverse complement strand
CATCCGGCTCTCCAGTCGGCATTTTGCTCCTATCGGAGACTGGCCTTTTCCGTGGCTTGGGCTGCTTTCAGGCAGAAGAGCCCAAGTTCGGCAAAGTAGCGGTTGCCCCAGCGGTGATTGTCCATTCCCCGGCCTCGCCCTCTGCCCCCGCGACGCTTGCGCAGGATGCCCCGCAGTCGGTTGCGCACCCAGCCCTCCACCTCCGCCAGTGCGTCCGCACAGGCGGTGTTTGAAGTAGCCATACCATCCACGGAGGATGGGATTGAGTTTCGCAACCAGCGCTTCCATGCTGTGGCCGTTGGCCCGCTTCGTCAGCGGTTTGATCCGCCCACGCAGGTTCCTTCGGCTCTTGGGCCGAATGAAACGGCGCAGGTTCTCTTTCTTTCCGCGCCAGAACCGGTAGCCGAGGAAATCGAAGTGTGCTCCGACTTGCCCCATGTCCACCACGCGGGTTTTCTCAGCGTGGAGTTCCAGCCCTGCCGATTCCATCCACTGTCGGACTTTCTCCAGCGCCTGCGCGGCTTCTTCGGGTTCGCGACATAGGACAACGATGTCGTCCGCGTAGCGCACCATCTCGAGGCCGGCTTGCGCCAGTTTCCAGTCCAGCTCGTTGAGGTAGATGTTGGCCAGTAGTGGCGAAACGACTGCGCCTTGCGGCGTGCCGCTCTCGTTCTCCCAGCTTTCCATCCCCTCCATCACCTTCTGTTTGAGGAATGCCTCGACGAGGCCGAGGAGCCGCCCGTCGGCGATCTTCTCCCCGACCCGCTCCATCAACCGCTCGCGCGGGATGGCATCGAAGTAGCCTTTGATGTCGATGTCCACGACGTGGGTGTTGCCGCTTTTCAGCAGTCCTTCCACTTGCCGCAGTGCATCGTGACAACTGCGTCCGGGTCGCAACCCATAGCTCGACTCGGCAAACTCGCGCTCGAAGATCGGTTCCATAACCATCCTCATTGCGGTCTGCACCACGCGGTCGCGCACCGTCGGTATTCCCAACGGCCGTTTCTCCGCGCTGCCGGGCTTCGGGATCCAAACCCGTTTGACTGGCTGGGGTTGGTAGGTGCCTCGCTCGATTTGCTCTTTCACGGCGAGCAGCCGTCTCGGGCTGTCTTTGCCGAAGCACTCTACGCTCACGCCGTCCACGCCGCAGCCTCCTGCGTTGGACTGCACTTTCTCCCACGCCAGTTCAAGCACCTCCATCCTGCTCACTTTATCGATCAGGCTGAACCACTTGGTTCCTTTGACCCCCTTCTGGAGGGCCGCCAGCATCTTCTCGCTCCAGACCTTGCGTTCGGCCTTGTGGATCGCCCACAGGTCCTCTCCCCCTTGCTTATCCCTTTCGGGAACTGACGGGGGTTCTTCTTCGCTCAGCCTTTCGCTCGAAGCGTTTGCCTTCCTGCCGCCCTTCGCTCCACCGGTCGTTACCCGGCTTCGTTCCGCGGTGACGGGAGTTCCGTCTTCGATTTTCCCGCGGCTTGCTTGCGCTACTATGGCGGCTCTGACTCCTGCCGGGCGTGCGGTCTCCCGCGCGTCCTGTCCCGGCAGATCTCCTGCATTTACAACGCCACCCTTCCCAGACCTACTGCCACCAACCACATCACCAAACCCTGCGCAGACATCCGTGCCCGCTCCCCGCAGGTCGATCCCGCTCTCGGAATCGAGACTTCGCCATTTCCCAGCAGGCTCGTCGTGTTGGTCATGCCCAATCGTGTTCATCATTTGTATTTGTTTGCGGTCGATCTGGTTCTACTCCGTTGCTTCCCACCCCGCCTCACGGCGACGCGGTTACTTCAAGTTCTCAGCCGCTCATCGGTCCCAACTGGCCGGGGTCTTTCACCCCGGAGGGTCGCGCTGCTCAGCCCGACTTTCTCAACTGGAGAGGGAGGGTGTTCGGGAAGGGGCATGGATACAAGAGTGAGCTTAAAAGGTCTTCACTACACGCGGGAGGCTGGACTCAGTTCTGGAGGGTGCCACGCGAGGTGATGCGCGGCGGGGGTTGCGGGGGCAATTCGAGGCCGAGTTGGGCGAGGAGGATCTTCTGGTCGGCCTCGGGCTGGGTGTGGCGGCTGAGCACGAGGGTGCGTCCGTCGGTGGTCGGGAAGTGGACGTCGATCATCTGGATGGCCGCCAGTTTATCGAGCACGGCCCGCGGGGTGAGTCCGCCGGCCAGCCGGCGCAGGCGGGCGCGCAGGGTGACGTGCAGGCAATAGGCCAGAAAGCTAATGAAGATATGGGCTTCGATGCGCTCCCGCCGCGAGTGATAGATGGGGCGCAGGTTGAGATCGTCCTTGAGGTTGCGGAAGGCGGCTTCGATTTCGACGAGCTGGATATAGAAACTCCAAAGCTCGGCGGGCTTCTTGCCGCAGAGATTCGTGCGCAAAAGATAGCGACCTTCGCGCCGGCGGACTTCGCGCAGTTTGCGTCGGTTAAGCCGGAAGCTAAAGCGCGCATCGGTGTCCCTGGTGCGCGCCTCGGGCAGTTCAAACTCGAAAAGCCGCCACGCGGCGCGATGGCGCGCCTTGGCTTCGCCGAGTTTGATCAGGAGGTTTTTAGCCGACAGTTTCATGCCGGAAAGCTCATGCAGCCGGGCGAGCAAGCCGCGGAGCTGGCGCAGGCGCATGGAGCGTTCCTTGGCGACCCGATCGCGGCTTTGGGCGAAGACATAGAGTTCGCCTTCTTCGCCATGGAGTTTGACATCGACGCCTTCGCGCACCTGCTCCCACGGTTTGTTGAGCAAGTCGGCTTCGTATTTTTTCAGGCGTCCCTTGGGTGTGCCGACGAGATAGTAAACGGGCGGATCGCTCGCGCGCATTTCCGCTAAAACCTCCTCGGTCGGTATGCCTCGGTCCATCACCCAGATGCGCTCGGCCCTGCCATACTGGGTCTCGATCTTTTTGAGGAAAGCACGCAGCGTTGTCTTATCACTCGTGTTGCCAGGCAGGACTTCATAGGCCAGCGGAAAGCCTTCCGGGGTGACAATGAGTGCGATGACCACCGAGGAGGAGGAAGGGAATAGGGAGGCTGGTGGACGGGCGAGCAAGCACGCAATCGGGCCGCTTGTCGCGTGAATAACCAAAGCGTTTGAGATCGCCTTCCTGCGGATCAATCGGCGCATCACACTCAAAGTAAGTGCTGGTTAGATCATAGAGCAGCACCTCGAACCTGGCATCGAAGAGATTCTTCCAGCGTTCGGTGAGATGATCGAAGAGCGCCCGCTTATGCTCGAGCAGCCGGTCATGGACGCGGTAGAGCGCATTCTTTTCCACCAGCGAAAAATCCTCGCCGAGCAGATCGCCCATCGCGCTGCGTTCAAACCACTGGCGATGCAGCCGCCATTCGCTGCCCGGATCGATGAGTCGATAGCAAACCAGCGTCTGCAAGATATGATGCCAGCAGGTATCCTCCCGGCTGTCAGGCAGCCGCTCCCGCCAAAACTCATCG
>JBGTNO010000116.1:0-4867 GCA_041743065.1 Chthoniobacterales bacterium | reverse complement strand
CGAGAGCGAGTGGTTCAGGTAGGCGTTAATCTGCTGCGACAAACTGAAGTTAGCATAGATGGTCCCAAGATCGCTATTGTCATTCGACCGGCCGCCGGAGGAAAACGCACCTCCCTGATAACCGGCGGCCGCTCTCAACTTAAGATAGCGCGAGATCCGCACGTCCGACGCAAGACCCGCACTGTAGAGCGTGGCATCGTTCTGGAAGTTATCACGATAGTTCACGAAGGAGAGACTGGATTCCACTCCCACGGAGATGGCCTCGGTTACACCGGTTGATGTTGAGGCGAAGAACTGCTCCGAAGAATGGTCGAGATAGTTGAACTCATGATCCAGCGCAACGTAATCGAAATGGTCGTATCCGAACGATACTGAAGTATCCGAGTTGACATCCCACAAAACAGAAATTCCGGCCGTATTCGTGAACCGGCTGAAAGTGGCGACGTCAGTAACCGTAAGAACGTCCACCGGGTCATGCTGGATGGTGGGGCGGTCGTGGATGTTGAAGTAGAAGTTCCCGATTTTGAAATTAAAGGCCAGCTCCGTGCCGGGGACCAGCGTCAGAGAATTTTCGAAGCCGTCGAGCTCGGAATTATTGAGATATTTCCGGTAGCTGAGACCCATTTGCAGAGTGAGCGTATTGTAGCGGGTCAAACGCCAGCTCCCCGTCGCATTCAGGCCGGGTTGAATAATAATTTCGGCTTTTCGATCCGTATCCGAGAGATTGATGTTGTCGTTAAACTCCGTCCGCAGAAAGCCTTCGAACCAGAAACGCATGGGTCCGAGCTTGACGTTGTAGCGCGGATCCTCGGGCGCCGGGAGTTCCTTTCTCTGTCGAATTTCCTCACGATACCGCATGTTTTCCGCGCTGGCCGTGGAAGGCCGAATGGTTTCCTGGCCGTGGACGGTGGCGGCCAGAGCACAGGCGGTGAACAAGACGAGGAGAACACTCCATCGACTCATGAGCCCCCTTCTCCCTGCCTTTGGAATTCCAGAAATGCGAAGTTGGGCTGCCCGATGTTGTCCGAAAGTAGTTCTCACGGGCCGGAGGCTAGGGAGTCCTCGCACAGGGTGCAAGCTTGCTGGCAGCTCATAATCTTGTAGGAAATAGTCGGTTTTATGTCTGCGTAAATGCTGACATATTACTTCAAGCGTGGCTGCACCTTGAGGCTGGCGTTGCGCTTCTCCCCCCCGGAGGAAGCACTCAATTCCACGTCCACCGCGCTGCGAAGCCGGGTGGTCCCGAAGCTAGTGGGCAACCGATCTTCTGTCACAGCCTCCAGTTTCGTCGAAGTCCGCCCCTCTGGCACGCGAATGGTCGGGGGCAGACGGAGCAGGGACGGGAAGCTGCTCACAAGGGTAACCACTGAACCCCCAGTCGGAGCCGGCATGTCCAGAACAACGGTCGCGCGGACGATGCCGCCGCTCTGCACTGCCGGCGTCTCCAGAGTGAAGGATGCCAGTTTCGGAGCGGCAACTGCAGGGGCGGGTTTATCTTCGGAGTATTCCACGAGCCTGAGTCTGGCGCTGACTTCAAAATCCGAGAGTGAAACTGTCACCTCCACCCAGGCCGGGGAGGCGATCTCGTCGGCTGCAGCCGTCACCGGGAAGGAAGCGGACCCTGTTCCAGCGGCAACATGGAGGGATGCGGGGACCATAACCGCCGTGGCCACCTCCGCGCGGATGGCGAGGTCCACCCCGTCAGGTCCTGCGGGGTCTCGCAGTGTGACGATTCCGAGGGCGGTCCCGCCCGGCTCCACGGCGGCACGCGAAAACGTGAGCGAACGAAGTGGACTCACCTTCACGGCAGCCGGAGCCTGCCGGGGAGTTGCGGCCGCAGCCACCTTCTCCGGCGCCGGGGTCGCAGCAGAGTTGGGTACGGTCTGATTCTGCGCTGGCGCGGTCGCAGCCGGTTTGGGCGCAACCGGCCGTTTCACCGGCACCTGGGGAGCGGTCTCGGGCGTACTTGGACGCTTCGCCGGCGCCTTGGCAGCGACGGGGGGAGGGTTTTCATTCGCCGAGCGGAAGATCATGACGGCAGCCACCGCGAGCGCGGCGAACGCAAGGATCTTGCAGACGCGGGCGGCCAACCGCCAGCGGGCCTTTCTGCGGGAGAGCCGGCGTCTCATGGTTTGGAAAAAGGCGTTCCCTTCCGCGCGGGGTCCGGCGTCGGAGCTGAGCCGGGCGACGCCTGCGAAAAAAGATCCGGCAGCCGCTCCCGGACGGCAGCGTCGGCGGCGTCGGCGTCCTCGATCCCGCCGATAATGACCTCGATGACCTGCTGACCGGAGTTGCGTTTCCCGATCCGGGCGGCATCCCAGAGGGTGGCGCTGGACCAGCCTTCCCGGAGCTGAGGGTCGGCGGGAACCGCCTGCTCCCACCGGCAATAATAGACGTGGAGCGGCGCGCCCCCTTGATCGAACTGATAGCGGTGGAAGGAAACGGGCTGCCCGTCCATTTCGAAATCCACGGGTCCGCGGTCCGCCACCAGCGCGCGTCCGCCGGCGGGCAGGCAGATGGCCGGGTTATGCAGAAGCCCCAGCCGCGTCGAGGTGCGGTCGGGCAGCCATTCGAGCAGATAGACCATCCATTCGCTGCCGTCGGGTTCGGTCCAGGAAGCCGCGCTGCACCGGTCGAAGCGGGAAACGGTGCGGGCGTGGGGCGAAAGCTGCACCGGCTGAAAATCGGGCACGTTCTTTGGCCATTGGACCTCCCAGCGGGCAGTGGTCAGCATCGAAGGAGCGTGCGCGCGGAACCACCATTCTGTAAAGATCCCGCCCGAGACGAGGATAGCGAGGAGAGCAACCGAAAGAAACGGCGGCCAGGGACGCCAAGGAACTGGAGACGTCGGCTTTGCGTGGAGAGGCGCGGAGGGACGTGATGACTCCCCCAGCTCCACCAGCTTCAGCACCGCAAAGAAACCGGCGAACATGAAGGCGAACCCCAGAAAATCGTGAAATGCCGACATGGTGCCCTGGCCAGAAGTGGCGCCGACCCAGGCGAGGAGTGACGTGCGCAGGACATTCTGTATCACCGCCAGCAAAACACCCGCCGCCAAGAGAACCAGTCGCCATCCAGCGGCGAGCCGCCGCAGTTCGCCGAGAAAAAGCGCCAGCATGAGCGTGGCCTGGAGGGAGCGGATGCCGCTGCAGGCGTCCTCGACTTCACCCAGGATGCCGGAAGCCACTTCGATGAGATTACCCCTCTGAATGGCTGGAATGCCGAAGAGATTCAGCGTCTCCACCGACACAGCGCCGACCAGCCGGGTCGAAGCCTGGATAACCGCATTCTCCATGGGCAGCAGCCAGGGCACGGCCACGAGGAAGAAGAGAAAGGGAAACGCGAAATGCCGGAGCCACTTCCAGCCCCCGGCCAGAAAGGCCCCCGCCAGCATGAAGGCGCAGACGAGCGCGGCGTGGAGCCAGCTCAGCGGACGGAAATCCCGCGCGGCCTCCTCGAAAAAGCCGAGCGCAGCGCAGCCCAGCGCGATGCCCGTCATCATCAGGACGGCTGCGAGCCGCCCGAATCCGCCAGCGGGCATTGGGCTCGGACGAGTCGTCCAGCGGCGATAGAGCAGCCAGAGCATAAGCGGCGCGACCGCCCAGCCGTAGCTGTACTGGGGCAGAATCTCCCAGTCGATCCGCAGCTGATCGATCAGCCCCCACCAGAGGAGGAGGCAGGCTGCTGCCATGAGCAGAACCGCTCCGATAGAAAAAGAGGGTGCCTCGCGATCCGCGGAGACGGATTCGTGAGCGACTTTCGGTCGGTGGGTAAGCAAATCTCCTGAAGTCATCGGCAAAGATAAATCATGCCGCGGTCCCCCGCCTGCCGGAAAGGATCAAAGGGACGGGACATGAGTACAAAGCAAGTCCCGGAGGCTCATCACCCCCGGGACTTGGCAAAGAACATCTCGAATCAGACCGTCAGCTGCGCTGCTCGGCGGCGGCGTCCGAGGAAGCCCACCATCCCAACACCGACGAGACCGAGAAGTGCGTTTACTTCTGGAAGAGGAGTCACAACAAAGGGGTTTACCTGATCTGACTTCGTGGTTCCATCGAATTGAAATGTCTGCCGCGATGCGGAAGCGGAAAGATTGCCCGCATCGTTAATGGAATGAAGGGTAACTACGTAGGTGACGGGAGAAGAAGTCCCCGGCCCCGTGTAAACAAACTGTAGATTAGAAATAGCGGCATCGTCTGGACTTACGCCAATGGGTCCTGTATTCATCAGCGTCAATGATATGGGATTCAAATTATTTTCGAAGGACGCAGCGACGTACTGCCGGAAATCGTTGACCTGAACAAAATCGTTAGTATTCAGCTGAAAAGAACCCTGAGGCTGAAAGACGAGATTATACGTGTATTCGTAGCCAGCATTTCCCCCAGCCCCATTCACAAATGTCGTTCCCTGAAATACAGCAGTGAACGCCGCTTCCGCGCGCTCCGTTGCGACTCCCGCCAACGCCAGTCCGACCACCATCGAAGTAATTAGTTTTTTCATTCCCTGTTCCTTAATTTATTTTGTTTTATTCAGCAGTTCCCGACGCAGTTATCGCATCGATGGCGGCCACTCTATCGGGTGCATTTTATTCGGGAAGTCGGTGGAACGATGAAAGATACGTAGGCGTTTTCCTACAAATCGCAGTTTTTACCCCTCACGTTTCGTGCCCGCGCTCGGGCGGGAACGCTGTTTGGCGCTGTTCCACATGGCGCGTTCCTCGGGCAGCAGAGTGGCTTCGCGGCTTGATTCCAGCAGGGGGCGTGCCGTCTCCGCATCTCCCGCCGCGACCATGACCGCCGCCGCATAGACGGGCGATGCCTCGCGGGCGAGCGCAGCGGGATCGGCCGCCGACGCCACCTCGAGCGCC
>JBGTNO010000115.1:0-2382 GCA_041743065.1 Chthoniobacterales bacterium | reverse complement strand
GATTCCAACGGCGCGGCGGGGCGCTCGAGCGCCGGGGCGCGGAATGGAGGCGGCGGGGGAACCGGGGGAGCCGCTGCCGTGAGCCGATCGTCGGGCAGGATATTTTCCGCGGTGGCGTTCAGCCTATCCGAAGGCTCGATAGGCACAAAGTTCTGGACCAGTCCGATGATGACCACCGTGAGGGTGACGGCAAAAAGCAGCCAGACTACGGGCATCCAACGTCCTGGTTTCCGAGCTTGCACACTGCGCTCAAGCGGGATGCTGAAACGTCTGTCAGGTTCTTTTTTATCCATAAAAATTCGGGGGCAAGGTCCGTAGTCGAAATACGAGGCACTACACTTCGCCCTCGCGGCTTTCAAGCAAGGACTCGCTGTATCCGCGGCGGCCATGGGGTCCGTAACGCTCGGCGATGGCCAGGAAGGCCAGCCCTCCGAGCAAGGCGACGTCGCGGGTCAGGGCCAGAGGCAGGTCCGTTCCGCCGCCCGTTTGGCCGAAGCAGCCGCAGTTTACATTCAGGCCCCGCGCCATCGCCTGGACGATCGCTCCGGTGAAAATGAGGCCCAGCACCGCGAGCACGGTGAGGCCGCCAGCGTAAAACCGGCGACAGACGAGGGCGACGCCGGCCAGGATCTCCACCCACGGGAGATACACCGCGAGCAGAATGGCGGCGTCGCCCGGGACCAGACGAAAGTTCGCGATATCGACGGCGAACTGAGGCGCGGCCCATTCTCCCCCCCCGACATCCCACACTTTGACCGCGCCGGCATATACGAAGAGCAGACCGATCGACAGCCGGGTGAAAAAGGTCATCGCTCTCATCGCCGCGCCCCTTTCCGCCAGGCATCCCAGCCGCCTTGCAGGGTGTGGACGTTCTCGAGTCCGACCTCACGCCGCAGCCGCTCCGCGATCTGGCGACTTTTATCGCAGGTCGCGGAATCGCAATAGACCACTACCCGCGAGTCTGGCTTCCACCGATCGAACAAGGCGATCAGGTCTTGATCCCAGCGTTCCTCGCTCAGGGGCACCGCGCCGGGAATGTGCGCCCGATCGAACTGCGGCCGAGTCCGCGCATCCACCCAGAGCACCAGCTCCCAGGTTTGGGCCGCGGCCAAGGTCACCTCGCCCTCGGCGATCGGACCGGGATGGGCTCCCGGTTTTCCATCCTGGGGCTCGATCTGAATCCATCCGATCACCGCCGCGGGCAGCAGCGCCAGCAGGAGGAGGGCCACGGCTTGCCGGAGAGCTGTCATTGCACCCGCGCGTAAATGGTGAGCATCTCGGGCTCGCCGCCCGCCACGCGCGTCGTCAGGCGGATGCGACCCTTCGCCCTCTCCGCGGTGCTCCGCGGAGTCACGGCCAGCGTGTAGCCGCTCGCTTCGTTCTTCCTCAGGGCCACCGAGAAGTCGTCGCTATCGCACTCGACCGGGCCCACCACCGCGTCGATCCCCGCGCCGATTTCGATGGCCACGTTTCTGGTCCCGCCGGACTCCCCTTTGCGCCAGTAAACGAGGGTCGGACGCGCCAGCACGGGCGCCTCGACGCGGACATGGATCTCCAGGGGAATTTCGGTGCCGTCCGCCAGTTCCACCGAGAGCAACTTGCGCAGCGGGCCGCGCGCGAAGCCATACTTGAAAACGGTCTCGATCTCCCCGCTCTCGCCCGGCTGATAGGTGGATTGGCTCAGCTTCGCGGTGGTGCAGCCGCAAGTGGTGTTCACCTGGCGAATAGTGACGGGCGCCACGCCGTCGTTCTGGAAGCGAAAGATTCCCGCGACCGACCGCTCTTTCGGCGAACTGGCCAGCTCGAGGGTCTTTTTTTCAAACCGCAGTCCGGCCTGAGCGGAGACCGCCAGCCCGAGCATCATCCAGCACCATGCGAGCCGTCTCATGCCGTCGGCCCGAAGACGCGTTCATATTCCCGACCCACAAAGGCCTCGACCGAATCTTCTCCCGGAAAATCGTAGCGGACAAACGGTCCCTGGACCGTGCTCCCCGAGATCAGATGCACGAGCTGGTATTGCCGGTAATCGGGATACTTTTCCTTCAGGTGGTCGTGAAAAGTCAGCACGCGATCGTGAATGGCATACTGGTCGTGCGAGTAAAGCGCCCGCATCTTCCGATGGAGCTCCGCGTCGCTTTCGTAAACTGGTTTTTTTTCCTGCACCGGCATGGCCGCGAATCTACACTTACATCAGAGGATCCGTAAAGAGGGGGCCGCGCCGAAGACGAAGGGCTCACCCTGTTTCTCCCCATCCACCTCCCCCTGGAGTCAGCAGGGTTAACCGCTCGCCCGCCGCCAGCTCGCATTGCGCCACGGCCGGGAGGGTCTCGTGGGTTCCGTCGGCGCGTTCGATCCATTGAGCCCCCACCGCCCCGGGCTCGC
>JBGTNO010000114.1:0-10387 GCA_041743065.1 Chthoniobacterales bacterium | reverse complement strand
ACCGGGCGGACGGTTTACATTCTGGACGAACCGACGACCGGCTTGCACTTTGCCGACATCCACAAGCTGCTCGAAGTGCTCCTGAAACTGCGCGACAGCGGCAACACCCTCATCGTGATCGAGCATAATCTGGAAGTGATCAAATGCGCCGACTGGCTGATCGACCTCGGCCCGGAAGGCGGCGCGGGCGGCGGGCGCATCGTGGGTCGCGGCACGCCGGAACATCTCGTGACGGTGGCGGAGAGCCATACCGGGCGTTACCTGCGGAGGATGCTGCCGTGAAATGGCTGCTCGTCCTGGCGCTGAGCGTGAGCGCCGCTTGCGCCGATGAGCTGGCCGAGGCGCGGGCGGCTCTGCGGGATCACCTTCCCGCCGTGGCGGAGTTGAAAGCGCGGGCCGTCCTCGAAAAATCGCCGGACCTCGCGGAAGCGCATCGCGTGCTGGCCACGGCTCTGGCGGCGAGCGGTCGTAACGAGGAAGCGCTGGCCGAACTCGACCGCCTTCCGGAGTTCACCGGGCGGGACCATATTCTGCGCGCCCGCCTCCTTGATGATGAGGCGGCCGCGCTGGCGGCTTATCGGGCGGCGTATCAGGATGAGGAGCCGGAAATTGCGCGCGCGGCGGCCCTCGGCGAGGCGGGAACACTTGGCCGGCAGGGGCAAAACGAGGCGGCGGAGGCGATCTGGCGAAGGTTGCTTCCCGATCCCGAAGCCAGCTTGTTGCTGGTGCGTTCGCTGCTGGATCGCGGACAGGTGGACTCGGCGGCGCTCGCTCTCGCAAAATGCGCGCCGGAGCAACCGGTGGACCAACTCTGGAAAAGTTTTCTCGAGGGGCGCTTGGCGGCGGCCAGCGGCCAGGGAGCTGAAGCGCGTCGTATTTTTAAGGAGCTGATCGAATCCCGACGCGGGCTGACCGAGGATCTTTTCTCCGCCATCCAGTTTGCCCTCGCCGAATCCTGGCTGGCCGACGGCGACGAGGAAAAAGCGGTAGAGCAACTGGAAGATTCCATGCGCGATCTGAAAAAGGGCGCTGGGATGCGGAACGCCTTCGCACTGCTTGACCAAGCGTATGCGCGGAGTTCCGGCGACATCCCCCGCCAGCTCGAGAAGTGGGCGGAGCGCGCTCCCTCGCCGCGTCAGTTGCTGGCCACCTTTTATCTGGCACGGGCGCAGCAGCGGCACGACGAACTGAATGCCGCCCAAAAATCGATCACCCAGTTCCTGCGACAGGCGACCCCGGACGATCCGCTGCGTGCATCGGCCCAGATCATGGAAGTGAAGATTCTGGCGCAGAGAGAAAAATGGGAGGCCGCGCTGGCGCAGGTGGAGCAGACGCTGGCGGCAAGCCCGGCGCCAGAGGTCGGACGGCAGCTTCGACTGCTCGGGGGCTGGATCCGTTTCCAGCAACGCCAGTTCGATGCGGCGGCTGATTACTTCGCCGCGGCGGTGGAAATGAGTGCCGGCGGCGAGCGCGAGCAGGTTCTTTTTAACATGGCCCTGGCCCGTCTGAACGCGCACGACCAGCCGGGGTTTTTGGAAGCGTATCGCGCATTTAGCACAGCCTTTCCCGAGAGCCCGCTGCGCAGCGACCTCGTTTTCGAGCAGGGCATGCTGGCCGCGCGGGCGGGCGAAATGGGATCCGCGGAGACGCTGGCGCGCTTCACCGAGGATTTCCCCAATAACGAGAATCTGCCCCGAGCCTACCTGGCTCTCGCCGAAACAGCCTGGCTGCGCGGAGACCCGGAAACGATGAGTGACTACCGGCAGGCAGCTCTGACTTCGGACGACGAAGCGGTGCGCGAACGGGCGGAAGTGCTGCGCATTTTCCAAGCGGCGGAGTCCGGGCGCAAGGAAACGGAGGCGGAGGCCATTCGGGCGGGGCGCGCTTTTCTCGAAGCGCATGCGGCGTCAGAGCTGGTGCCGGAAGTTCGGATGAAGCTGGGAGAGATTTATTTTCGGAGCGGTGATTTTGGCAATGCGCGCACGCAGTTTGAAATCCTCGCCCGCGATCACAGCAAGTCGCTCTACGCCGGTCCGGCGCTCTTCCTGGCCGGGCAGGCAGCGGCCCGCAGCATGAACAGTCAGGCCGCGCTCGATCTTTTCGAGCAGGTCGCGCGCAGCGAAAATCCACTGCGTTTACACGCCCGGGCGGAACAGGCCCGCCTGAAGAGCCAGCTTGGGGTCGATGAGGAAGCGGTCGCTCTATACGACGCCGTGCTCAATGGCGAACCCGACCCGGAGTTGCGCCATGCGTCGATCATCGGCAAGGCCGTCAGCCTGGTGCAGCTCGGCGAAAAGGATCCCGCCCGCCGCCCGGAAGCGCTGGCGGCGCTCGATCTGGTGATCGACGATCCCAACGCCGCGCCCGCCTGGCGCAACGAAGCGCTCTATCGCAAGGGCAAGCTGCTTCAGTCCATGGGCCGCGAGGACGAGGCGCTCGCTCTTTTTTACGACACCATCATGCGCACCGTGCGCAGCCCAGCGGATGGGGAAGTTTTCTGGTTTTACCGGGCCGGCGCGGAAGCGGCCCGGCTGCTGGAGCAACGGGAGGAATGGCGCGGCGCGGTGGCGGTCTATGATAAGTTGGCGATCATTTCCGGTCCGCGCTCGGCTGAGATGCGGGAGCGCAAGGAGAAGCTGCAGCTCGAGCATTTCCTCTGGGACGAGGAGCCGGCGGCGGAGGCCGTTTCAGGCTCGCAAAAGCCGGCCGCCGTAAGCCAGGACGAGTGAATCGGCGGTGACCAAGGTCAGTGTTTCCGCCCTCGCCTGCGCGATCAGCATCCGATCGAACGGATCGCGGTGAAGCGGCGGAAGACTGGCCACCGCCTGCGCATGCGACATCCGGACCGGCAGCTCGACGAGACGTTCCTGCTGCATTTGCGCCGGGAGATCATCCGGCACCTTCAGCTTGCCGAGGCCGGCTTTGATTTCCATCTCCCAGACCGAGGCCGCGCTCACAAATACGATGTTCGCCCCATCGGCAATCGCGCGGCGGGCCGGGGCGCTAAGCCGCGCTGGATCCGCCAGCCACCAGAGCAAAACGTGGGTGTCGAGCAGAAGGGTCATTAGCTCGCTTCCTCCGCCGCCCGTAAAGTTTCTTCCGGGGATTCGGTTTCATAAAACAGCGACTCGATCTCGGGCGAAGGCGCGTCGAAATCTTCGCTCATCCAGATCTGCCCCTCCCACCCACCTCCCGTGCGATCCTGCGCCTCGGGTTTCCAGGCGGAGAGAACAGCGATCGGCTTGCCGGCTTTGGCGATCACAACATTGTTTCCCGCCGCTGCTTGCTCCAACAAACGAGAAAGGTGCGTTTTGGCCTCTTGAATGTTCACGGTTTTCATTTAACCAAGCCTGGTCTGGTCTCTAAAATCCGTCAAGTCCGGAAGCGCCGTCAGCGTTGCACCCATCAACCCGTTCGTTAACAATGGCCGACTCTTTCTCATGCATACCAAGCTCTTCATTCCTGGCCCGGTCGAGGTTTCGGCCAAGACTTTTGCGGCCCTGACCACCCCGATGATCGGGCACCGCAGCAATGATTTTAAGGAACTCTACGCGTCCATTCAGCCGCAGTTGCAGCAGCTTTTCATGACGAGGCAGCCGGTCTTTATTTCCACGTCCTCGGCTTGGGGCGTGATGGAAGGCGCGATTCGCAACCTGGTGCGGACGAAGGTGCTCAACTGCATGTGCGGCGCTTTTTCCGACAAATGGAAAGACGTCAGCACGCGCTGCGGCAAGCAAGCCGACGGTCTGCAGGTCGAGTGGGGCCAGCCGATCCTGCCCGAAGCGCTGGACGAGCGGCTCGCCACCGGGGAATACGATACCGTCACCCTGATCCATAACGAAACCTCCACCGGCGTGATGAATCCGCTCAAGAAACTCTGCGATGTGGTGAAGAAATATCCTGGCGTCTGCCTGGTGGTGGACTCGGTTTCGTCGTTCTCGGTCGTGCCGATTCCGATGGACGAACTCGGGATCGACGTGCTCCTGACCGGCAGCCAGAAGGCACTGGCACTGCCGCCGGGCATGGCGCTCTTGGCCGTTTCCGAGAAGGGCTTCGAGCGCGCGGCCGGCACGGAAGGACGCGGCTATTATTTCGATTTCCTCGAGTTCCGGAAAAATCAGGAGTCGGATATGACGCCGAGCACGCCGGTCATTCCGCACATCTATGCGCTGCGTTCGAAGCTGGAAGACATCTTCAGCGAAGGCATGGGAAACCGTTTCGCCCGCCATGCCCGCCTCAACGACATGGTGCACGACTGGGTGCGGCAGAACGGGTTCGAGTTTTTTGCGGAGGAAGGCTACCGCTCGAAATCGCTGACCTGTGTGCGCAACAATCGCGAGGTCGATATTCCCGCCATCAACAAGATGCTGAAGGAGAAATACCACTGCATGATCGATGGCGGTTACGGCAAAATTAAGGGCAAGACTTTCCGGATTTCGAACATGGGCGACGAGACCGAAGAGACCATCGCGACCTTGCTGGCGGCGCTCGACGACTGCCTCTCGCACTGAGCTAAACGCGATTGCCATCGGGCCGCTGCCTTGGCTAGATTTGCCCGGCAAACCCCGAGCAACCTATGAGCAGCGTTCGCGTTTTAGTCGGCACGAGAAAAGGCGCCTTTGTCCTGACCTCCGATGGGCGTCGGAAAAATTGGGCGGTGAGCGGCCCCTTCTTTGCGGGCTGGGAGATCTATCACTTGAAAGGTTCGCCCGTGAATCCGGACCGAATCTTCGCCTCTCAATCGAGCGGCTGGTTTGGCCAGATTATCCAGCGTTCGGACGACGGCGGATTGACCTGGCAGCCGCCTGACGACGAGGCTGTGCCTGAGCCGGATCAATTCCCGGCGCCGCGCAGCAATCGCTTTCTTTATCGCGGCGAGGTCGGCACCCACCAGTGGTATGACGGCACCCAGCACCCGTGGGAATTCAAGCGCGTCTGGCACCTGGAGCCGTCACTCATCGACCCCGACATCGTTTATGCCGGCGCGGAGGATGCGGCGCTTTTCCAGAGCATCGACGGCGGCAAGTCGTGGACGGAAAAGCCGGGACTGCGCAGTGCGAAAGGCCCTCTCTGGCAGCCCGGCGCGGGCGGCATGTGCCTCCATACCATTCTCCTCGACCCGACGAATCCGCGGCGCATCTTCGTGGCTATTTCCGCCGCGGGCGCCTTTCGCACGGACGATGGCGGCGAGACTTGGCAGCCGATCAATCGCGGGCTCAAGTCGCCTTACGAGCTGCCCGATCCCGACGCGGAAGTCGGGCATTGTGTGCACCGGATCGCGCTCCATCCATCACGCCCGGAAACGTTGTTCATGCAGAAACATTGGGACGTGATGCGCAGCGACAACGCCGGCGGCGACTGGCGGGAAGTGAGCGGGAATCTGCCGAGTGATTTCGGTTTTCCCATCGAGGTGCATGCGCACGAGCCGGAGACCATTTATGTGGTCCCGATCAAAAGCGATTCCGAGCATTTCCCACCGGACGGGAAACTGCGCGTCTATCGCAGCCGAACCGGCGGGGACGAGTGGGAGCCGCTCACGCGCGGCCTGCCGCAGGAAAACTGCTTCGTCAACGTGCTCCGTGATGCCATGGCGATCGATGCGCTGGACGAATGCGGAATTTATTTCGGCACCACAGGCGGTCAGGTCTATTGCTCGCCGGACGGCGGCGATACCTGGGAGGCGATTGTGCGCGATTTGCCCGCCGTCTGTTCCGTTGAGGTGCAGACGCTGCCTTAGATTGCGCGGGGAAGTGCGAAGCGCCATGAGCGAACCGGTTTTCATTCGCGTTGTTCTACCGTACCACCTGCGGAATCTGGCGCTCGTCGGTGGGGAACTGTCGCTCAAGCTGGCGGACGAACGCCTCACCCTCGGCGGCATCCTCGATGAAATCGAAGCCCGCTATCCTGCGCTCCGAGGAACGATCCGCGATCACGGCACCCTGCGGCGTCGTCCGTTCGTTCGTTTCTACGCCTGCCAGGAAGACCTTTCCCACGAGCCGGCGGACACGCCGCTTCCCCAGCCGGTCATCGATGGGTCCGAGCCGTTTCTGATCGTCGGAGCCATGGCCGGAGGCTGAGGCTGTGCGCATGAGCAGACCCCACCCGCTAAAACGGATTCGCTGGATCGTCGCGCCGGGACGGCTTTTGCTCCCGCTGACCGGAAGTTTCCTCTGGCTCGCCTCCCGCCAGCATTCAGCCCATCCGATGGGCGGTGGAGAGCACCGCGCCCGTCATGATGGCGCACGGCACGGTCCACCCGCTCATTGCCACCGAGCGCGGCCGAAGGCTCTACTCGGCCATCCACTCGTCAAAAAATCTGGGTGGATGTGGAGGGCGGCAATCACGACCACGTTTTCACCATTCCCATGCCGCTCTACGCCACCATGTGCGGCTGGATGATCGATTGGCTGTCAGAAAACCCTCGTGCGCATCCTTACGGTTTGTCATTCGGACGCTTGAGGTAAACGAGGACCGGCACGGCCCCGCTCAAGGTGGTGCGCATCCGATCATCGACCCGCTCGAAGGTCTGCACCTCTCCGTCGGATTTCTTGATGACCACGGTGTTTGCATCCGGCGTTTCCACGATCTCGTAGGCGGTGGCTTTGCCATTTCCCTCGATGGTCGTGATGATCTCGGTATCGGTGAAGGTGATCTCCGCTTTGGACAGCGTCTTGATCAGGAGCGGGGCCGCCATCTCATGGGCCAGGTTCTGAAGCATGCCTCCGAGGCCTTCGCTCTTGTCTGCCTTTTCCGGCGGGTTTTCCCGCAACTGCTGCTGGGTGTAATCCAGATCGACCACCCATTTCCCTTTCAGCCAGCGACTTTGCGAGCCGCATCCCGCCAGCGCGATGACAGCCAGGAAGATGATCAGTGCCGGGAGTCGATGCATGGCTCCAGATTGCTCGCTCCGGCCTTTGACGGCAATCCCGATCGCGATCCGATGGCCTAGTTTTTCGATGGCGCACGGCGGGGCCGCACTCTACTTTCGAAGCCATGTCCAAGTTCTCCCGTCTCGTCGCCCCCTTAATGCTCGCCCTCGCCGCCCTCAGCCTGAATCCTTTGCTCATGGCCGATTCCGCACTCGAGAAAGGTAAACAATTCCTCACTGAAAACGGCAAGAAGGAGGGGGTGAAAACCACCGACAGCGGACTCCAGTATAAAGTTCTCACGGAAGGCAAAGGGAAGAGCCCGAAAGCGACGGACACCGTTCTGGTGCACTATCGCGGCACGCTGCTCGACGGCACCGAGTTCGACAGCTCCTACAAGCGGAACAAGCCCATCGAGTTCCCGCTCAATGGCGTCATTCCCGGCTGGACGGAAGGCGTGCAGCTCATGCAGGAGGGCGCGAAATACCGATTTTTCATTCCCTCCGAGCTGGCTTACGGCCCGAGTGGCGCGGGCGGCGCCATCGGACCGAACGAGACGCTCATCTTCGAGGTCGAGCTGCTCGAAGTGAAGTAGCGGCATGGACCGGAGGCTCATTTCGGCGGGCGCGGCGATTTTTGCCGGTCTTCTTCTCGGCGGCTGCTCCAGCCCGCCGGATTACACGTATCAATATGTCCCTGGTCGGACGGCGATCGTGAGAAACGGAATTGCCTACGCGCCACCCGCGGCCCCATCCGCAGTGAAGGCCGCAGTGGCCGCGGGTAATCGAATCGCGGGAAGTCCCTATCAATACGGCGGCGGACATGGCCGGTCGGTGGCCGCCACTTACGATTGTTCGGGAGCCGTCTCCTACGTGCTGCGGACGGCGGGCCTCATGCGCGGCAGCATGCCTTCGGAAGGATTCCGGCGCTATGGTGCGAGCGGCTTTGGAAACTGGGTCAGCATTTACGCGAAGAGCGGCCATGTTTTCATGGTCGTGGCCGGATTGCGCTTCGACACCGGCTGGACCAACGCCCCGCGCGGTCCCCGCTGGACGACCCGGGGCCGACCCGCCGATGGCACTGTCGTCCGCCACCCGCCGGGTTTGTAAGCGTCGCGTCAGGAACCAAGGAGCGCGGACATCCTGTCCGCTTCGGCTATCTAGATAGATTCAATGGAAGCGGACGAGACGTCCGCGCTCCTTGTCCACCTCGCCACCGCAGAACCGGCAGCGCGGGTTACCAGTTAGTAATCCACTGCGGGGAATCGGCAGTCGCCGTCTTTCCGCTGGTGGACCAGAGATCGAAAGTCGGATTGTAGCCCTTGGAGGAGCTAGTTTGAAAAGCGGTCGAATATCCATAGCTGCTTCCGAAAGGATCGAGTAAGGCGGTTACCGTGTCCGTTCCTCCACTCGGCTCGAGCATATTAGGGTTAAATTCCATATATTGCTTGGGGGCTGTAGATGGGCTGGGAGGAGGCGAAAGAGAACTTCCATCGATATCCAACTCTCCGTCCTCATCAGTGACCTTCCGATCAAGATTTCTATCCCCGGAAAGAGCGCGATACAGTGTCAAGGAAGCTGTCTTGTACGTGATAGGATCCCCTTTTGCTCTCGGGTCTAAATCGTCAGTGACATCGGTCTGCGGATAGATGCCATTGTCCCCCTTGTAGCTCTCCAGCGCCGCTTCCATCGCGACGATTTCCGAGGCGGCCCGCTTCTTCGCGGCCGTTTTTTGCGCGTAGCCCGCACCCGAGAGGATGAGTCCGGCCAGAATGGCGATGATCACCATCACCACCAGCATCTCCACCAAGGTGAAGGCGCGGCGGAATTTACGGACGGGCAGGGGGGAACGATATTTCATGACAGCTCAGGCGCTCTGCATGCCGCTGATGATCGTGATCAGCGGAAGGAACAAGGCAATAACGATCGTTCCGACCACCACCGCAAGGAAAACAATCATGATCGGCTCGAGCAGCGACGTCAGCCCGCTGACCGCGTTATCGACTTCGTCATCATAGACTTCGGCGATCTTCAGCAGCATCTCGGGGAGCTGGCCGGTTTCTTCACCCACGTCGATCATGCTGATAACCATGGGCGGAAAGACGCCGCTCGCTTCCAGGGGAGCCACGATCGATTCGCCCTCTTTCACACTGTCGTGCACCTTGCTGATGGCGTCGGCGAGGACGTAATTGCCCGCCGTTTCCCGGGTGATGTTCAGGGCCTGGAGAATCGGAACCCCGCTGGTCACCAGCGTTCCCAGGGTGCGGGTGAAACGGGAGATGGCGCTCTTGCGGAGCAGATCGCCGAAGAGCGGGGCCTTCAGCTTGATGCGATCCAGCACGGCGCGCCCCTTGGGATTGGCGGAGATCATCTTGAAGGCGACGATGATTGCCACCACCACGCCGATGACGATCAGGACGTTGTTCTTCAGCAAATTACTGACGCCGATCACGAACTGAGTCAGGCCCGGCAGCGGTCTTCCGTCCAGCATGTCGGCAAAGATCTGCTCGAACTTCGGCACGATGAACACGAGCAGAAAGGCCATGATGGCGATGGCGATGACGAGCACGATGATCGGGTAAAACATGGCCGCGACGACCTTGTTCTTGATCTTCTGCGCCTTCTCCTGAAACTCGGCCAGACGGTTCAGCACGAGTTCGAGCACCCCGCCGAGTTCGCCCGCTTTCACCATATTGATATAGAGCTTGTTAAAAATGCGCGGGTGCTGCGCCAGGCTCTCGGAAAAGGTGCTGCCGCTCTGCACGGAATCGGCCAGACTGTTGATCGTGCCCTTGAGCACGGGATCGCGTTCCTGTTTGGCCAGCACGGTGAGCCCGCGGAGGAGCGGCAGGCCCGCGTCGATGAGCGTGGCGAGCTGGCGGGTGAAAATCATGAGGGTCTTGCCCTTGATCGTCTTTTTCTCGAAGAAACCTCCGCCCTTTCTGCCCTGCTTCCGGGCGGCGGGAGCGGCGCTGGCTTTGCTGACCTGCTTGCTCGCCTTGGGCGCGGGACCTTTCCCCTCCTCGACGACGCTGGTGGGGAAGTAGCCGCTCTGCCGCAATTGGGCGACGGCGTCGTTGGAAGAGGCGGCATCAAGGACCCCGGTAGCCTCCTGGCCACGAGCATCGAGGGCTACGTATTGAAATCTGGGCATATTGAGCGCGGGTTGTGGGGAACGAGAAAGCGTGAGTTTAACCGGGCGGCGGTAAAAGTGTCGAGAGCAAAGGGTGTCTCTCCGGCAATCCTAATCTTGCTCCTAATCTTGCTCCTACTCTTACTCTCTTCGATTTTCCCGAGGGAGGGGCAAGGGGATGATTAAGATTAAGACAACGGTGTTGGATCTCCAGATAAATCAGAATGGCTAGACATTGCGGAAATGGCGCGAGGATCTCGTGGGAGAGCTCGAGTTTCCCAGGGTCTTGAAATGGTTCCCGGAGCCGAAAGGCGAGAAATTCGAGATATTAGCCATGTTATCGCTTGACATACAGGGTGGATGCTGGCCGAAAATTTCCATGCCTAATA
>JBGTNO010000113.1:0-5564 GCA_041743065.1 Chthoniobacterales bacterium | reverse complement strand
TCGGACAACATCGCGGCGCAGACGCTGGCGGAGCATGTGGGCGCGGCGTTGCCGGGCGAGTCGGCGCCGATCGTGCGATTTGTGGCGCAGATGAATGCGCTGGCTCGCTCGCTGAAGATGGAGAACACGCTTTTTCTGAATCCGCACGGGCTGGAAACGGAGAAGAAACTGCCTTACTCGACGGCGGCGGACATGTCCCTGCTGGCCCGCCATGCCATGGAAAATTCGGCGTTTCGATTCCACGTCTCCCAGCCGGAGCGGAGGATCAGCGTGATTGGTCCGGATGGCGGCAAGACGGAATATCTGCTGCGCAACACGAACGAGTTGCTCGGCCAGCATGCGATCGACGGGGTGAAGACGGGGCAGACGCGGCGGGCGGGCGGCTGTGTGATCATCTCGGCGGCGCGTGATCCGGAAGCGGTGGAGACACCGCAGGGCGTGCGAGTGACGCCGCGGCGGCTGATCGTGACGGTGCTGGGCTCGGCAGATCGTTTCCGGATGGCGGACGGCCTGCTCGAGGAAGGCTGGACCCGCTACGATCAATGGGCCGCGCAGGGCCGGCCCATGGCGCCTCCGCGGTAGGCCCCGGAAATGATGGCACGGAAGATTGGAGTGCTGACGAGCGGGGGCGACTGCCCGGGCTTGAATGCGGTGCTGCGGGGAGTGACGCGGGCGGCGATGGCGCTGGGTTGGGAGGTCTTCGGCTTCGAGGACGGCTTCGAGGGGCTGCTGCCGCCGAGCCGTTCCTTGCGGCTGGACCGCGCCAGTACGGCCGGCATTATGCATCTGGGCGGGACGATTCTGCACACGACGAACAAGGGACATTTCGTGACCAAGACGGGTCGGCGAGGCAAGCTGCAGGTTCCCCCGGGAGTGATCGAAAAGGCGCGGGCGACCTTGGCGGAAATGGAGATCAGCGCGCTGGTGGTGATCGGCGGCGACGGCTCGATGACGACGGCGCTGCAGCTTTTCGATGCCGGCCTGCCGGTCGTGGGGGTGCCGAAGACCATCGATAACGATTTGGCGGCGACGTCGATGACGTTTGGCTTCGACTCGGCGGTGGCCTGCGTGGCGGAATCGCTGGATCGGCTGCACACGACCGCCACTTCGCACCGACGGGTGATCGTGGTGGAGGTGATGGGGCGGCACGCGGGCTGGATTGCGCTGCATGGCGGACTGGCGGGCGGGGCCGACATTATCCTGATCCCGGAGATTCCGTTCGACATGGATCGGGTGGCTGAGGCGATCGGGCGGCGCGATGAGCAGGGCTGCTCCAGCACACTCATGGTGGTGGCGGAAGGCGCGGAGGCGGCCCATGGCGAGCAAATCTATCAGCGCCAGGGGCAGGGCGAGGTGCGGCTGGGCGGTATCGGAGAATGGGTGGCGGCGGGCGTGGCCAAGCGCACGGGCAAGGATGTGCGGACCTGCGTGCTGGGTCACCTGCAACGCGGCGGAGCGCCCACGACCTTCGATCGCATCCTGGGGACGCGTTTCGGGGTCAAAGCGGTGGAGTTGATCGAGCGGGAGTTGTGGGGCTACATGGTGAATTTCATGGGCGACGAGGTGGGCGAAGTGCCGATCGCGCACGCGGTGGAGCGCCTGCGCCGGGTCTCGCCGGAGAGCGAAATCATCCGCGCGGCGCGAGCGGTGGAGATCTCGTTCGGCGACTGAATGAAATTTGACCTCAAAAAAAGAGGTCATCGAGAGAAGCGCTTTCCTCCAGCTCTCCCGCAACTTTGAAACTTCAGCCGGGATAAAACCGCCCTCCCGCAATCGCTCGGAAAAATGTCCCCGGCGGGAATCGAACCCACATTTAAGGTTTAGGAAACCCTTGTTCTATCCGTTGAACTACGGGGACGCGCACAGAGGTTGTAGCACGCCTTCCCCCAGAACGCACCCCGCAAGTCACGAGAAGGCTGGAGAGTGAAGCGCAAGGAGCGCGGACGTCCCGTCCGCTTCCCCCTCGGCTGGATCTGGGTGGCGAACAGAATGTCCGCGCTCCTTGGTAATGATCACCGGCGGACCAGCAGCGCGGCGAAGCCTCCATCGATCCCGTCCCGGAAGGGCAGCGACTGCCTGGTTTCCACCAGGTCCAGATCGGAAAATTCCGTCGCGATTTGACCGGCGACGCCTTCGTTTTCTTCCGGCTCAAGGCTGCAAGTGCTGTAAACGAGGCGGCCGCCGGAGCGGAGGAGCGGGATCACGCGGCGGATGATGGCCAGTTGCCGCTCGGCCAGCTTGGCGAATTCCTCGGGGTGCAGACGCCATTTCACATCGATGCGCCGGCGGATGACGCCGGTGTTCGTGCAGGGGGCGTCCACCAGGATGCGGTCGAAGCTGCCGGCCGCGAAGTCTCCGGCCGACTGTTCCCAATCGACTTGCCGCACGGGGGCGCAGGTCACGCCGAGGCGTTCGAGGTTCTGTCGCAGGCGGACGAGACGGGCGCTGGAGGCATCGCAGGCGATCAGTTCGCCGGTGTCCCGCATCAGGCCAGCCATGAAGGCGGCTTTGCCGCCGGGCGCGGCGCAGGCGTCGAGCACCCGTTCGCCCGGCTGTGGATCGAGCAGCAGGGGCGCGATCAGCGTGCTGGGATCCTGCACGTAGCAGAGTCCGTTCGCGATCCAGAGGAAAGGGATCTGCGCCACTCGCAGGGAATATTCATGCTCCGTCTCCTTGGCGGCGGGCGAGCTTTGGCGGAGTTCGCCCGGAGTCACCTTCAGCGCGTTGGCCGTCACGTAGATGGGCGCGGGCGAGTTGTTCCAGGACGTGAGCATCTCTGTGTCGGACTCGCCAAACGTCCGCTCCCAGCGCTCGATGAGATGCGCGGGGTGGGAACGCCGGATGGCCAGATTCGCCGCGGCGACCCTCGCTGCCAGCGCCTCTTTTTCCCGCAGGCACCGGCGCAGCAGGGCATTGACCAGCGAGCGCGAGCGCCCCGCCAGCTCCACCGTTTCATGCACCGCCGCGTGCGGCGGAATCCGGGTGTCGAAGATCTGGTAAACTCCGAGCCGCAGCAGCCGCCGCGTCCGCTCGTCGAGCGCCCGCTCGGCCAGTTGATCGACCAGGAAATCCAGCCGGCCCAGATGGCGGATTACCCCGTAGAAAAGCTCGGTGAGCAACGCTCGATCCGGTGCCGCGGCGTGTCCCCGCTCCAGCTCGCGGTGCAGCACCTCATCGGCAAAGGCCCCCTCGCTCTCCCAGGCGGTGAGCGCATCCAGGCAGGCAGATCGGGCATTCATGGTGGCACGGTCGAGTGAGGAAAAGCGCCCGACCCAATTCAAAGCCTGCCACAGTTGCCGATACCCGCCAGAGAAAAGGTGCCCGGAAGGCCTCCAGGGCTCAGCCCCGAATTCACTCGGACGCGGAGTCATGGAAGACGGTCGCTCGTGTCCGCGGGGAGGGGCGGTGCGTCTCTCCTGGACGAACTGGTGGCTCATTTTCGAACTGCGGTAACCGCAAGCAACGAATGAGCCCGCTCCGCCCCGACGAATCGCCTCCGGACAAGCTCGGCGAAACCGACATCAGCCGCGATTCAGCGACACCCGCCCGCGCGGGGAAGGGACCAGGCTCGTAATTTTCCGCCCGGAACGGGGGACGGGGGGACTAATCCGCCGAAGTTTGCTCTTCGCCTTCGGACGCGGTGCCGGAGGGGAGGCCAGCGGCGTGGTCCAGCTTGCGCTGTTTTTTCTCGGCTTTCTTCTTTTGCTTCTCCAGCTCTTTGCGGCGTTTCTCGCCGGAGTAATTCGGTTTGGCCAAAATCTATTTCTTCGGTTTATCGGCCGGCTTGGCGGCGGCGTTCTTCTTCTGGGCCATGCCTGCGGCTTTGCCTTTTTGTTGCGCTTTTTGTTTTTGATTCGCCTTCGGAGATTTGTCGCCCATAGGCCGCCATCATCTGCTCCTGAGCGCGAGTGTCAATGTTTGCCGCAAGCCTTTGGCGATTACCGGGGAGTGGGACCCTTCCCAGGTGAAGTTGGCCGAGGCGGCGGCCCGGTTTCGGCATTGTCTGGCGCTTCTGCCGGGGGACTCGCTGGGTCAGGTGTCTCTGGATCGTTGCCCAGACTTGCGGCTCCATCCGGTCGAGGAGGGGTGGGACGGCCTCTTCACCCTGACCCGCAAGTAACGGCGAAGCGCCCCTTCTTCCCGGCTACCTCGCCAGGAGACGGGAAAAGGTTTCGAGGATCGACTGTGACTCTGCTTCACCCAGCTCACCGACAGGCCGGAGGGCCGATTGCCGGATGGGACGGGCGAGATCACAGAGCGCCACGAGCGTGCGCCGCTCCCACACGATCGCGGCGCGAAGCCCGGTCACGGCTGCGTTCTCGACTAAGGGACACACCAGGATGGTGGGAAGGATGTCACCCAACGCGCGATCCTGAATGCCCACCAAATTAGGCGGGCCGTGGCCAGCCTTGGAGCGGAACAAGGGCAGTCTCACGCTTCGTGAACCGGAAACGCATCGTTCCACCGCAACGTTTCGCGACAAACCTCGCTGGAATACTGGCCGCGAAGCTGCTCGATAAAGCGAGCCCGCTCCTGCCGTTCCCATTCAGCTTCGACCAGCTCTTCCAACAAGACCGACCGGGCTCTTTCGCCGCGCAGAGCCTCGACTTGGCGATAGGTGTGCGCCGGCAGGGTCACGCTGGTG
Source organism: Chthoniobacterales bacterium (assembly GCA_041743065.1). Taxonomy (GTDB): domain Bacteria; phylum Verrucomicrobiota; class Verrucomicrobiia; order Chthoniobacterales; family Chthoniobacteraceae; genus JBBSOD01. The sequence continues at coordinate 919 of JBGTNO010000113.1, read as the reverse complement.
CGACTTGAAAGATCGTGTGAGGGCGACTTTCGAGCGACTTTCATGGCAACATCATAGTCGAGAAAAAGGCGGCCGACAACATGGCATTGAGGGCTCGGAGATTTTGTTTTCGGGCCAGGTTCTTCGTGCCGGGCGGGGCATTTCTGGTATAGCTTGTCGCCATGGAAATTTTGTCTCCCGCTCCCGAAATTCACGGCATCGCGGTCGGCGGTCAGTTTGGGGAGGGCCAGCCGGTCACGCTGAGCACCTTCGCCGGCCGGCCGCTGGCGCTTTATTTTTATCCGAAGGACGACACGCCCGGCTGCACCACGCAGGCCTGTTCGCTCCGCGATAACTGGGCTCGCGTCTCGTCGCACGCCCAGGTCCTCGGGGTGAGCATCGACAGCCCGGCGAGCCATCGGAAGTTTCTCGATAAATTCGAGCTGCCCTTTCCGCTGCTGAGCGACGAGAGCAAGGCGACGGTCGAGGCTTACGGCGTCTGGGTGGAGAAATCGATGTATGGCAAAAAATATATGGGCACCGAGCGTTCGACGTTTGTCCTCGATGCGGAAGGCCGCCTCCTGGCGGTGCTGGCGAAGGTGAAACCCGGCGAGCATGTCGATCAGGTGCTGGCCGCGCTGGGGGTGGGGTCATGACGGCGCTCGGGAAGGTCCTCGAGTATTACGAGCACTTCGAGCGGCTGGTGCAGAAGCTGCCGAAGGCGCTGCAGCAGCCGATCCTGAACGAAATCCAGCCGATAAAAGACCTCTTCCTGCGCCAGCGCGCGCCGCGGATCGTGGTGCTGGGCGACGCGGAGGCGCCGCTGCCGCGGCTGATGCAGGCGATCTTTTCCGCGCCGGTGGAGGGCGTGGAAACGGGCGAATGGCTCACCTACAGCTCGGAAGCGGGCGCGAAATTGGAAATCGCGGACGCGCGGGGC
>JBGTNO010000112.1:0-13287 GCA_041743065.1 Chthoniobacterales bacterium | reverse complement strand
TTATCTATCGCCGGCCGGCCGGCGGCTCTCCCACGCCGTGGCGCGGGAATACGCCGACCATGTCGATCACCTGATCCTCATCGCCGGGCACTACGAAGGCGTGGATCAGCGGGTGATCGATCATCTGGTGGACGAGGAAATTTCCATCGGCGATTTCGTGCTGACGAATGGCGCCATCGCCGCCGCCGTGCTCACCGATGCGATCGTGCGGCTCATTCCCGGCGTGTTGGGCGACGAGGCTTCCGCGGTGGACGATTCCTTCGCGACCGGCCTGCTGGAGTTTCCGCAATACACCCGGCCGATGGAATTTCGCGGCTGGAAAGTGCCGAATATTCTCCTTTCCGGTCACCACGCCGAGATCGCGAAATGGCGGCAGGAGCGGGCGCTGGAACGCACCCGCCGGCAGCGTCCCGATTTGCTGGAGCCGTGAGGGACGCCGCGATGCTATCGGCGGCCGCGGCGCCAGGCCAGCGAGCCGGTCAGCAGGCCCATCAGAAATCCAGCCAGGTGCGCCATGTAATCGATCTGCTGACCGCGGGCGTCCGCTTCCCCCGAGCCATAGAGCGCGAGCAAGGCCAGCCCGCTTCCGACTGGCAGCAGCACCCGGCGGAGATTCTGCGCCAGAGAACGCCCCACCGCGTCCCAGGCGCGGCAGGCCGTCAGCACGCCGAGGGTGGCGAAGACGGCGGTGGAAGCGCCGATCGTCATGACCGCCGGATTTAAGCTGAAGGCGTTGTTGACCAGATTTCCCAGCCCGGCGGCTCCGAGAATCGCCAGCCAGGCCCGCCGCGTCCCGAGCAGCGGCAACACCGCGTAGATGAAAATCGCGCCGAAGAAGAGGTTGCTGGCCAGGTGGAGGATGTCGCCGTGCAGCAGCAGCGCGGTCCAGGCCCGCCACCATTCTCCCGCCTCGATGGTCGTCGCCCGTGAGGTGCCGCCCCATCGCACCCAGCCGTCGGGGTTTTGCGATTGCACCATGAAGGCGATCAGCATGAGCCAGATGAAAACGAACAGGCTCAACGGCGAAGTCGGCGCGGGCTCGCGCGGGGCGTGGGCGCGCCCGTGTTCCTCGCGCTCGAAGGCCGCCAGTTCCGGGCTCAGCCGCGCGTAATCCTCCATCTCGACATAGAGGACGAACTCGCCCCGTTCCTCGAAGAGCCAGTAAGCCGCGCCCAGCGCCAGGCAGACCAGCGCCCGGTCCGCCGCCGAGGCGAAATCGGGATAAACCCCCGCTTCGATCAGATCCGGCTCCGCGCTCACGCCCGCCGGTCCTTTATCCAGAAAGGCGCGTAACAGAGCGCGAACATAAGCAGCGCCAGCATTTCCAGAGCCACGATATAGACCGGCCACGGCCCCAGATAATCCATCAGCGAACCGTGCGCCGGCTTGGCCCGCAGATAGCCGAAGTTCGCGCCGGTCAAAACATTCACCAGCGCCGCGCAAGCCGCGTAAAGATTGAGCGCGCCGAACGCCATCCAGAGATCGCGGCCGCGCGGGCGGAGTCCGGTGGTGAAAGTCAGGAAGAGCACTCCGATCACGATAGTGCCGTGCGCCGTGAAGAAAGTGATGAACCGGAAATCCGGAAAATCGAAAGCGAGATCCGGGGTGAGCAGTGCCTGCACCGTGCCCGCCAGCCCCCAGAAAAAGGCCAGGACGTAAGCCAGCCGCCAGCGGAAGAGCAGCGCCAGCACCACCGCGAAAACCGCCCAGTCGCACAGGTGCATCGGCAGCATTTCCGTCCAAACGAGCCGGCCGGATCGCGCCGTCCAGATCAGCAGCGCCACCCGTTCCGCGAGCAGCACGCCGGCGAGCAGCCAGGTGATCATTTGCCCGGTTTTCCGGGAGCCGTCCCGGTTGGCCCAGATGGACACCCCGGCGGTCGCGCCCGCAATCAGGGCCAGCGCGATGAGATGGGAGGGGCCGAACAGAGGCATAATTCCGGGAGTCTAGCGCCCGTTGCCCTGCGAGGACACTACGCGGGAGCGGCGATCGGAAGGATATTCACTCGCTCGGGGCAGCGGGCTTCCCATCGCCTGGGTCCACCGCGGTCGAGTTGTAGGGCAGCGGCGGATTTCGCGAGGGCTCCGGCGGGCGGCCGCGCCACTCCACCAGCCAGTTCAGACCGAGCGCCAGCAGCGCCACGATGAGCGCCGCCACTTTACCCGAGAGGCGCGGGCGGGCCGCCTCGCTCATTCGAGGGTGTTGAGCTTTTCGGCGAGGGCGAAATCGTTTTCCGTGAGGCCGCCTTTGGAGTGAGTCGTGAGAATGAGCCGCACCCGGTTATCGCGGATGTCCATGTCGGGATGATGCCCGGCGTCCTCCGCAATCTCGGCCACGCCGTTCACGAAATCGATGGCGTCGGTGAACTCGTCGAACTCGAAAGTGCGTTCGAGGGCGGTTCCTTCGTGCTCCCATTCGGGCACGCGTCTCATGAGGTCTTCAATTTCGGAGTCGGATAGTCGGCTGGACATGGCGGGATAGGGTGAGGGGTTTGGGTATCATGCGTCCATCCCGGATATGAGCCTTGATTGGACCACGCGGGACGTATAAAACGGTCTCTCCCTTTTCCGATTCTTTTCAACCAAAATATATGGGCAATCTCTACAATAACATCGTCGAAACCGTCGGACGGACTCCGCTGGTCAGGCTCAATCGCGTGACCGAGGGCCTGGAAGCAACCATTGCGGTGAAGTGTGAATTTTTCAACCCGCTCGGCAGTGTGAAGGATCGGATCGGCATGGCCATGATCGAGGACGCGGAAAAGAGCGGCCAGCTGACCAGGGAAACCGTCATCGTCGAGCCGACCAGCGGCAACACCGGGATCGCGCTGGCCTTTGTGGCGGCGGCGAAGGGCTATCGGCTCATCCTCACCATGCCGGAAACGATGAGCGTGGAACGCCGGACCCTGCTCGCCCTGCTCGGGGCCGAGCTCGTGCTGACCGAAGGCGCCAAAGGCATGAAGGGCGCCATCGCCAAGGCCGAGGAAATCGTGGCGGACACGCCGAACGCCTGGATGCCCCAGCAGTTTAACAATCCGGCCAACCCGGCCATTCACCAGAAAACGACCGCGGAAGAAATCTGGGCCGACACGGACGGCAAGGTGGATATCTTGGTCGCGGCGGTCGGAACCGGCGGGACCATCACCGGGGTGGCCGAAGTGATCAAGCAGCGCAAACCCGGGTTCGTGGCCGTGGCGGTGGAGCCGGCCGATTCCCCCGTCATCACCCAGACCCGCGCGGGCGAGCCGGTGAAGCCGGGACCTCACAAGATTCAGGGCGCGGGAGCGGGCTTCGTGCCCAACAATCTGCACCTCGATATCGTCGATGATGTTATCCAGGTCTCGAACGACGCCGCGTTCGCGATGGCCCGCCGACTGGCCAGCGAAGAAGGTCTTCTGGTGGGCATCTCCAGCGGGGCCAACGTGCATGCCGCCATCGAACTGGCCAGGCGGCCCGAGAACAAAGGCAAGCTGATCGTGACCATCGCCTGCTCGACAGGTGAGCGTTACCTCAGCACCCCGCTCGCCGATGCCGCGCGCGCGGCGGTTAGCTAGATTTACGCGGAATCGGACTTGGATTCGGACTTCGGTTCTCCGAAGCGGTTGAGGGCGCTTTTTGGAACCGGTTTACTTCGCCGCCGCAGTCTTCGCGGTGCGACTTAGCTCGATCAGGTCCAGGGCGATTTTTAGCGTTTCGTTGCGCACCGGGTCCACTTCCGGACCGGTGTCCTCCTCGGCGTTTTCGTCATCGGCGGGGTCGGTGATGCGCCGCTTCGACACCAGCGCTTCCTCTGGGCCGATCTCTTTCAGTTCAGGATCGTTCACATTTTCCAGGGTGATCCGATAGATCTTCTGGTCGGCGTATCCGCGTTCCTTGCGCTCGGCGATTCGCCGCTTCTCGCGCGTTTTTTCCTGATCGAATTCTTTCCGGCGCTGCTGCTCGTTCAGCGAAATGGTGTTCTTCTCGATCCTCTCGCGCATGCGCGAGAGGTCGTCCACGATGTACTGAAACTCGGGATCTTTCCGCACCCGCTCGCTCGAGCGCGCCTGCAACTGCTGGAGCGGCAGCGCCACGCTGGCAAACGCTTCGTAACTGGCGGGCTTCACTTCATCGTAGGGCATCGGATCGTTCAACGCGCTTTCGCCGATCTCGGTCTGATCGTAAATCGAGGGCAATCGGATGTCGCTGGTCACGCCTCGCAACTGGGTGGAGCCCCCGGCGATGCGATAGAACTTCTGGATGGTCAGCTTCAAGGCGCCGGCCGCGCTGTCGTCGGAGCCCAGAAACGGAATGAACTTTCCGATTTCCAGCATCGTCTGCACGGTGCCTTTGCCGAAAGTGCTGCCGTCGCCCACCACGACGGCGCGTCCGTAATCCTGCAGCGCCGCCGCGAAAATCTCGCTGGCCGAGGCGCTCAGCCGGTTGGTCACCACCACCATCGGGCCGTCATAGAGCGGTTCTCGCCGATCGTCGGATTGCACCCGGCGTTTGCCGCTGCTGTCTTTCGACTGCACGACCGGTCCCTTGCCCACAAACAGTCCCGTCAGCCGGATCGCTTCCTCCAGCGAGCCGCCGCCATTCTGCCGCAGATCGACCACCAGACCGGAGATTTGCTCCTGCTTGAGCCGTTCGAGCAACGCGCTCACATCCTTGGTCGTGCTCTTGGCATCCTCCGCGCCAGCTTTATCCATATCGGCATAAAACGAGGGCAGCGTGATCCAGCCGACTCTTTCGGGCGCGTCGCCGTCGGGATTATTCGCCTCGATGATCTGCGCCTTGGCCTCTCCATCGGTGATCTTCACGTTGTCCCGCACGATTTCCACGACTTTGAGTTTGGAGGGATCGACGGCTCCCGTCGGCACCACCTGCAGCCGCACGGTGGTCGCTTTTTTACCGCGGATCATGGCGACGACCTTGTCCAGTTTCATGTCCACCGTATCGACAAACTCCTGATCGCCCTGCGCGACCGCCGCGATTCGGTCGCCCACTTTCAGCCGTCCGCCGCGCTCGGCCGGACCGCCGGGCACCAGATCGTAAACCTTGGCGTAGCCGTCCTCGGGTTTCAGCACCGCGCCGATGCCGACGAGCGAAAGCTTCATGCTGATCGCAAAATTATCCAGCTCATCCTTGGAAAGGTATTCCGAGTGGGGGTCGTAAGTCTGAGCCAGGGCCGACAGAAAGCCGGCGATGACGTCGTCCGAGGTCTGTTCCCGCACACTGCGCAGCGTCTGGTCGAATCGCCGCGTCACCGTCTCCAGCGGGGGGCGCATGGCGTGCTCGTTCAGTTTGGCCTGGAGCATCTCGCCCTCGGCGCGCCGCTTCCAGATGGCTTCGGCCTCGGCTTCATCCTTCGGAAAGGCCAGCTTGTGGCGGTTCAGATCGATCGTGCGGTCGCTGGCAAACTCGAACTGGTGGTCCTGGATGTATTGCTTCACGAAATTCACCCGGTCCTCCACCCGCTTCTTGAAAGTTGCGAAAATTTCCAGCGCCGGGTCGGGATTGCCCAGCAAAATATCGTCGTCCAGCGCGGTGGCGTAATCTTCCTGAAACTTGTCGATGTCGCTCTGCAAGAAATACAAATGATTGTAGTCGAGCGAATCGAGGTAATTGCTCAGCAGGCGCTGGCTGAGCTTATCGTCCAGTTCATGCCGGCTGTAATGGCCCTGTTCCAGCAGGCGGCCGACCGAGATTTCGATCTGCCCGGTGTCCGGTGCCAGTTCCGCGTGAGCGGGGATAAGGGCGCTGAACAGGAGAGCGGCGAGGCCGAAGCGAGTGATTCCGGAAAGCTTCATAGTGATAAGACCGAGGTGGGGCAAGGTGACAGAATCCGTCATTTAAGCAAGAATCCAGCCCGAGCAGGCGGATAAGTTCCAGATAGGACACGCGCCTTGCCTGAACGCTCAAACTTCGTGCAAGGTGCCCCCGCCATGCGTATCAGCACCTATACCGGGGGCATCCTCGACACCAACGCTTTCCTGCTCGAGACCGAGGCGGGCTCCACCCTTTTCGACGCCCCGGACGGCGTCTCGGAATGGTTGCGTGAGAAGGGGAAAAAGGTGGATTTGCTCCTGCTCACGCACGGACACATCGACCACACACTCGACGCCGCGCGGGTGAAGCGCGAGCACGGCTGCTCCGTCGCCTATCACGCCGACGGCCGGCCGATGCTGACCGATCCGGCTTTTTTCCGCGACTTCGGCTTCAATCTCGAGGTCGAGCCCTGCGAGGCGGACCGGTTCGTGGATGAGGGACCGGGACAGGCGTTTGGCCCGTGCACGCTGGATCTCTTTCTCGTGCCGGGACACTGCCCGGGGAGCCTGTGTTTTCTGGATAAAGAGGCGGGCGTGCTCTATGGCGGCGACGTCCTTTTCGCCGGAGGAGTGGGACGCTGGGATCTGCCCGGCGGTGATCGCGACCTGCTCTTCGCGGGGATCCGGGAGAAACTGTTTCCGCTGGGGGATGAGATCAAGGTGCTGCCCGGTCACGGCCCCGCCACCACCATCGGGCATGAAAGGACGACCAATCCGTTTCTACTTTAACCCCTTCCCCTCCTGAAAGGGGGTGTCGAGCGCTCATCCAGCCGAAGGTCAGTCTGCGGCTCGATGCGTTTATATCGGGGACGAAGCCGCGCGGGCTGCTGAAAACAATTCGGGCGCCTGCCATCGCCTCGCCGCCTGTCTCGCGGGACTGGCCGTCGGGCTAGCCGGTGAATTTGTAGCCAAACTCCCGCACCGTTTCGATCCAGCGCGGGTGATGCGGGTCTTCCTCCACCTGCTGGCGGAGCGTGGTCACAAAGCGGTCCACGCTACGCGGTGTGACCAGCCGATCCGCGCCCCATACCTCCTGCAGGAGGCGCTCCCGCGTCAGCACCCGACCGGTGTTCGCCGCCAGATAATGCAGGAGTTCGAATTGCTTCGGCGACAGTTTCACTTCCGCGCGGTCTTTCGTGAAAACGTGAGCCGCGACATCCAGCCGACAGTTTCCAAACTCGAAAATCTCCCGCTCCTTTTCCCGCCGCCGTCGTAGAAACGCATCCGCTCGCGCCAGCAGCTCGCGGATGCTGAACGGCTTGGTCACATAATCGTCCGCCCCCAGCTTCAGCCCCATCACCACATCGACTTCCCGCGATTTGGCCGTGAGCAGGATAATCGGCGCCTCCACCCCACCCTCGCGCAGATAATGGCAGACCTCGAAGCCGTTCACCTCCGGCAGCATCACATCGAGAACGATCAAATCAGGGCGGGTCGCTTCCGCCATTTCGATGGCCGCTTTTCCGGTTCGGGCCACTTTTACCAGATAACCCTCCAGCTCGAAATTATCCCGCAGCCCGCGCAGCATGGCCGCGTCGTCTTCCACGATGAGCACCGTTTCCTTCATTCGGCCCTCGAGTCTGCCCTCGGCAACGTGATGGTGAAAACGCTCCCCCGCCCGAGCCCGCTGCTCACCTTCACCCACCCGCCGTGCGCTTCCACGATTTCCCGGACGATGCTGAGTCCCAGTCCGCAGCCTTCCGCCACGCGCGAGAGTTTCCGATCCACCTGCTCGAACCGCTCGAAAATCCGGCGCTGGTCCCGCCGGGCGATCCCGATTCCCTGATCGGTCACGGTGATTTCCACCGCTTTTCCGGAGCGCGCCGCTGTCAACCGCACTGTGCCATCGCTGAACTTGAGCGCGTTCTCCAACAGATTCCCCAGCGCCGTGGCCAGAGCTTCCGGATCGCCGCGAACCGCGGGCAAACCGGGCGGCAGGCGCGTCTCCACCCGGCCCTTCATCTTCGCGGAAACGACCGCCGCCGCCAGAGCCTCCACCCGGACCCGTTCGGCCTCGGCCGCACCGTGCCGCAACCGGCCGGTGATCAGAAAAGATTCCACCACCTGCGCCAGCCGCGCGTTCTCCCGGCTCAGGATCTCGAGATATTCGCGCCGCTGAGCGTCGTCGCGCAAGCGCCCCTCGAGCAACGTCTCCAGCAGCACCCGCGACGAAGCCAGCGGCGTCTTCAACTCGTGCGCCACCGTGGCCAGCGCATTGCTCTCCAGCTCCCGCACCCGCCAGCGCCGGTTTAGGCCCAGCGCGGCCAGCAGAGCGATCCCCAGTGAGATCAGCACCGCGCTCAGGGCGATCCGAGCCAGCGGGTCGGCCGCCGGATCATCCTCCTGGACCGCCCGGTTGAGATAAAGCGCGACCGTCTTGCCATCGGGGAGCGACCTCGTGGCGACCGGCTCACCGCCCGCGAGTTCCCCGGCCTCATCCACCAACACCACCCGCACTTTTCCGCCGAAAGCCTGCTCGTAGAAGCGCCGCACTTCATCCGATGACCGCCCCTGCTGCGAGGCCTGCGTCATCCGGAGCGCTTCCTGGTAACGCTCGCGATCCTGCTGCCGCAGCGACTCCCGCCCGCTCGCGTTCACCCCCAGCATCAGCCGCACCAGGAGCACACCGGGGATCAGCGGCACCAGCACCAGCAGCAGCAGCAGCGCGCGGACTTGGCGCGGCTTGATCTCGGGCGGGTTCATCGCGGCTATTCTGGGCGCTTTATCGCTCCGGCTCCAGCAGCTTCGCGCCGTGGCCCATGTAGTCCGACACCGTTAAGGCGTTCTTCCGCGCATCATCGGACCGGGGAATGTAGCGCGCATCCTTCTCGCCGCGCAGCCGCACCAGCTTCGCGCTCGTGCTCACGGCAATAACGACCGCCTTGTCCCCGGCCCACACGCCTCCCGGCTTGGTCGTTTCGCTCACGTAGTTGCCGTGGCCATCGGTGCCATCCACCACCAGGGGCCAGGTCGAGGGCGCCGAGGTCGTCAGCCCCGCGATGTAGGCGAAATGATTCTCGCCCGGCTTCAGGATCTCCGCGCGCGGATCGATCTTGCCATCGGCGGATCGCCCGACCGCCGACGAGCTCACCGCAAAAATGCGTTCGTCGTCGATATAGGCCGGCAGCAGATCGCGGAAAGCGTCGTTCGCCGAGACGAGGGCGTTTCCCTCTCGATCCGTTTCGGCCGGGAAAAGCCCGTCCGCATCATTGGCGTGCATTTGCAGCGCCAGCGCGATGCCGCGAGCGCTGGCTACCGCGTCGGCCTGGCGAGCGTGCACGATGACGCCTTTCATCACCGGCAGGCTGATAGCGGCGAGGATCGAGATGATCGAGATCACCACGAGCAGTTCGATGAGGGTAAATCCCGCTGGCAGGCGGGTGGGGGGAGTTTTCATGACGGAGTTCCTTTCGGTTCGCGCCGCGGTTCATTCCGCGGCGACACCCCCAATCAACCACCCCCATGTTACCGAAACGTTACCGCCTCATCCGAATCATGAGATATTTGCAGGGGAGCATTCGACGCGACGCACTGCAATTTCAGGGGTAGAGAGTTCTCCATTCCGCTAAAGCGAGGCTCCCCATTCTGCCAGGGGTCGGGACGTTTTTCAGACGGGTGTCGTTGGTGACGAATACATCAGCCTCCGCCACGATGGCGCAGGCAAGTTGAATTGCGTCGGGAGGGCGCAGCCCTTTCGTTCGCGCCCTCAACTCAGCGAAGACGCGGGCGGTGGCGACGTCGAACGCTCTGATCTCCAAAGCGCCGAGCGCTTCCGCATAGCGCCTGACCATTTCCCCGTCGCTGGCGCGGCTTGGATGAATCAAGATTTCGCCAACGGTCAGAGACGACGTGACGATCTCGTGGTCCTCGCGAATGATCCAATCGGCAAATTCGCGAGTAACGGCGCTTGGGGTCCATCCTCCCATAGATAGATGAATAAATTGGTGTCCCAGAAAATCCGCATCGGGGGAGGGCGTGGCTACCAATCTGCGCGCTGCGCATCGACGTAAGCATCCGCGGGCTCTCCTACCCACTGACCGAGCCCAAGACCGATCACCGATTGGAGCGGGTGAGCCTGGTCGGTCTCCAAGGATGGAGAGGACAGCTCACGCCGCAGCCCATTTTCAACGAGCTGTCGCAACGTAGTGCGGCGCTCGAGGGCGACTCTCTTAGCGGCGCGAATCAGATCATCGGAGAGTTCAATCGTCGTTTTTATATTTGATACCCATAAACCCATATCCCCGTAAGTAAAGCTTACATTCCTGCTGCGTTCAATCTGTGGAAGGCGGGTAGGTCTGCCAAAAATGCCAGATCAACCTACCAGGGGTGAGGTCGAATATCGGGTATCCGCCAGCGCCCAACCTGGGCGCTGCCCGCGCTAGAAGAGCGGCTGTTATACGTGGACCCAGATCAATGCGAAGCGCTGGCCGGAGTGGCAGGAACAGACGCGACACGATGAACTGAGAGTGCATCGTGTCAATTTCAAGAGCGTGACTACTCCGCTCTTTTCTCGACCATGAGTGAATCGATATACTTGCGGTTGCCCGCGCGCATCCGCTCGACCAGGACGCGTCCGACGGCCAGCAGAAACTTGAAGGCCGCGCCGGGATAGACGCCCGCCAAGGCCCGGACGGTGCCCTGGCTGATGCCAAACAGGACGCACTCCGTCTCCGCCACCACGTCCGCAGAGCGCGGACCCTCATCGACCAGCGCAATCTCGCCGAAGAAATCCCCCTCCCGCAGCCGCGCCAGTTCGAAAGTGTGGCCGTCTTTGCGGTGATTCACCACCGCTTCGCCCATCACCAGCAGATACATGGTGTCGCCGTGCTCATCCTGCCGCACGATCACTTCCCCCGGAGCCACGGTTTGCCGCTCGGCCAGTTCGGCCAGCGCCTCCACTTCATCCGGCTGGAAATCGCGCAGAATCGTCAGGCTGGCCAGTTTTTCGCAGATTGGGTCATTCATCGATTTTTCCGTCGCGCATGGAAAGGTGGCGGGAGGCAGCTTGGGCCACGCTTTCGCTGTGAGTCACGATGAGCATGGTCGCGGAGGTCTGCGAGGAAATTTTCTGGAGAGTCGCGATGACTTGATCCGCGTTGGCCGTATCGAGATTTCCGGTCGGTTCATCGGCCAGCAGCAGGGCCGGCTGGTGGCTCAGCGCCCGCGCGATCGCCACCCGCTGGAGCTCGCCGCCGCTCATTTCATGCGGAAAATGGGCGGACCGTTGCTCCATCCCGACCAGCGCCAGGACGGCCCGCGCTTTCTCCTCCGCCTCCGCCCGCGAGGCGCCGGCCAACTGAAGCGGCAGGCTGGCGTTTTCCAGCGCGGACATGGTGGGGAGCAGGTTGAAAAACTGAAAAACGATCCCGATAGTCTCGCGCCGGTAGCGGGTAAGCCTCTTTTCATCCGCGCCGCGCAAAGGTTCGCCCCGCACGAAAATTTCTCCGGAATCGGGCTGGTCCAGCCCGCCGAGCAGGTGGAGCAGCGTGCTTTTCCCGCACCCGCTCGGGCCGGTGATGGCCACGAATTCGCCTCGCTCGATGACCAGTGACACCTCATTTAGCGCCAGCACCGGACGCGCGCCGGTGTAGGCCTTGGTGACGCCGCGGATGTCCACGACAGGATTTCCGGATAAATCGGCGATGGACACGAGCGGAAGATAGCCGGTTGCCCTGCGATTGGAAGGGGAGCCGCTGGGATCGCGCGGTCGCCGGCTCGGGAAGATCTTGGCCGAAGCGACGGCCACGTTCATCCTTCTCCGGATGTCCCCGCCTCGCATCTGCCGCCAGTTTCGCGTCCTGGAGGAGACGGCGGACTGGATCGTGGTCGATAAACCGCCGTTTCTGCAGGCGCATCCGAGCAAACCCGACGGCGGTTTCACGCTCTGGGATGGATTGCGGGAGCTGCTGGCCTACGAAATCGCGAACGGTGGGCAGGTATCGATCATCACCCGGCTCGACCGGGAAACGAGCGGCGTGACGCTGGTGGCGAAGACGCACGCGACAGCCCGGCGTTTCTCCATGCTGATGGAGGAGCGGAAGTTTTCCAAAGAGTATCTCGCCCTGGTCTGGGGCTGGCCGGAACGCGATTCCTTCGTCGTGGATGGACCGCTTCTGCGCCAAGGCGGCGTGGAGGAGTCGGCGGTTTACGTGCGGCAAATGGTCCATCCGGGCGGCGCGCGGGCGGTGACGCGTTTCGAGGTGGTGGAGCGTTTCACCCGGGAGACGAGAAACGGCTCGCAGTTTAGCCTCCTGCGTGCGCTTCCGGAAACGGGCCGCCTGCACCAGATCCGCGCGCATCTCGCTCACGCCGGGCATCCGATCGTGGGCGACAAACTCTACGGGCCGTCTCCCGACTGCTATCTTGAATTCATCGAGACTGGCTGGACGCCCAGGCTCGCCGCCCGATTACTGCACGACCGGCAGGCGCTGCACGCGCGGGTGCTGAGGTTGGACGAGCTGAAACTCCGCTGGGAAACGCCGCTCCCGGCCGATCTGCAACGCTGGCGCGGGTGATGGGGAGCCCACGCGGCCCGCGTGTCCTGGCCGGTGCCTTACGGAATGAGCGCCGGGCCTTCCAAGCCGGATTGGCCGGGCTGGGGCGGCGGACTATTGGGGTCGTCGATCGGCGTGCTATCGACGCCGGAGACGGTGCGGGTGGTTTCCAGCTTCACCGTGCCCGTGCGGACGGGCTCACGGTCGTAATGATAAGCGGCCCGATCATGCGTCTGGCAACTGGTGAGAGTGACGAGGCCAGCCATCGCGCCGACCAGAAGTGAAATACGATTGAGGGAACACATAGGCTTGAGCTTCCAAGTATAACGGGGCTGCTCCACATTACGACAAATTTTCCACCCGACTCGTGCCCGGTTTGCCTCCCGATACTCCACTCGCCGACTTTCCGCATCTTCCGGCCCGCCAGCTCCGGGCGCTGGAGCGGGCGGGGCTCACCTGCGCCCGCGATTTGCTCACCCATTTTCCGAAACGTTACGAGGATCGACGGCACTTCGACCGCTTTCCCAATGGCGAGAGCGAGACGCCGGTGTGCGTGCGCGGCCAGGTCGTGCGCACCCGGCTCCGGCGACTGGGCGGCTGGCGGCAGATGTTTGATCTGACGCTGGAGGAGCCGGGCGGAGGGGTGCTCAGCTCGCCGCTGGTCTGTCGCTGGTTCAATAGCCCGTGGGTCGCCCAAGCCTTTGCCACCGGGCAGGAGGTGGTGGTTTACGGGAAGGCCAAGGTTCGCGCTCAGGCCGTTTATCTCGATCACCCGGAATTCGAAGTGGTGGAGGAGGGCGAGGAGACGTCCATCCACCTGCGGCGCATCGTGCCGGTCCATCGCGCGTTCGAGGGGCTTTCGCCCCGCGTGCTCCGCGCCCTGATTTTTGACCTGTTGGAAAAGGTCGAGTTGCCCGCCACGGACACGACGCTGCGGACGATCCATTTTCCGGAAAGCTTCGAGACTCTGGCGGTGGCCCGGCG
>JBGTNO010000111.1:0-3447 GCA_041743065.1 Chthoniobacterales bacterium | reverse complement strand
GACCGAGATGAAGGAAAAGAAAGCCCGCGTCGAAGACGCCCTTCACGCCACCCGCGCGGCGGTGGAAGAAGGCATCGTCCCCGGCGGCGGTGTCGCCCTGATCCGGGCGCAGAAAGCGCTCGATAACGTGTCGCTGGAAGGGGACGAGCTCATCGGGCTCGGCATTGTCCGCCGCGCCATCGAGGCTCCGCTACGTCAGCTCGCGAGCAATGCGGGTGTCGAAGGCGCCCTCATCGTGCAGGAAGTGCGCAAGCGCAAAGGCAACGAAGGCTACAACGTGGCGACCGGCGAATACGTCGATCTGATCAAGGCCGGCATTGTCGATCCGACCAAGGTGACCCGCTCTGCCCTGCAGAACGCGGCCTCCATCTCGGCCCTGCTCCTGACCACCGAAGCCATCGTGTCCGAGCTCCCTGAAAAGGACGCTCCGGCGGGCGGCGGCGGCGGCGGTGACATGGGCGGAATGGGTGGCATGGGCGGTATGGGCGGCATGATGTAAATCAGCCGCCAGTTCCGTCCGCGTTCATCAAACGCTGACAAATCAAGACAGCCGGATCCGCCAGGGTCCGGCTGTTTTGCGTGGCGCAAGCGTCCCGCTTGCCGTCGTGTAACTGACTGGATTGAGGCCGATGGCCATGTGTTATGGATGACAAGCGAGACGCTCGTGCCACGGGTATTCCGTCGAATTGACCTGTCCGATGAGGCAGATAACTCCTTTTCACCGAAAACAGATATTCGTTGGGGAAGGGTCGAGCATATAGATTTGCCACTCCTCCAGTTCCGCGAGGATCCTTTGTGCGGCGGGCCAATCCGATCCAAATTGCTCCGCGTTCTTCCGGTTCCAATCCTGCCAAACTTCCTCCGGAAATTCCGGGGGAAAATCGAGCCAGGCACCCGCGAAATTCAGGACGTAAGGTGCGCTGACGACCGTCATCTCCAGCGCCATCAGTTCATCGTCCGCCCGCAGGAGTCGAGGCGTTTCAAACCCGGATAGGTAGGTCACCTCCAGATCCGTCAGGCGCTCGTAAATGTCCCGCTCGCGTTGATACGGTGCCCATTGGTAGTGGAATTTTACGGCCGAGAGCAGGACTTGCTCATTGCTCTCTACCAGGAAGACGATACCGTGAACGCCAAAGCCCAGCCGCTCGACAAAGCCCAGCCGCTCGATCATGACCAATCGGTGTCGTGCGCAGTAGGCTTCCGCATTTGCTATGATTTCCTCGTCCATGCTGGTCTCGGCAGCTCACACCGGGCGCTCTACCAGCGTCAAGCTGCAGCTGGTGCTCGATGGTGAAACGCTGCCGGTCGGCCAGGTCGGCCCCGACTTTCTTCTGCTGAAAACCCCGCTCGAACATCCACCTGCGGAAGGTACCGTGATCGTCAGCGTGGACAACAACGAGCACCGCTGGCCGGTGCGTCTCCCCGTCGGCAGCTCCACCACCCACCGGCGAGTGGAGATCGAGAAGGCATAGCGTAGGAGGCGACGTCCGCGTTACGGGGATCCCACTAAGAGGAACTTCCGTATTCGTTAGGAAAAGAAATCGGTGTTCTTGCGGATGTCTCACCCGATCACAGAAGATCAATGGCACACCGGAAACGAGGGAGCTACGTTGAGCCTCGACTTGTCGTTGTCGCCCAACGCATTGGGACAAATTAGCTGCGGATCATCCGCAGATACTCATCGTGGCTACCGATCCAGAACCAAGTGACGCGCTGCCCGCTTCTCGAGGCTAGCGCGCGGAATCCATCCACGATTCGCACCGACCATCGGTTATCGACTTTCTTAAAGTGCAGCGAAGGTTCCCACGGATCACGCTGCCATAACCGGAATTTCTCGATCGCCGCCTGCCGAACATTGGGCGGCAGCTTCTCAAAGCGCTTTCGGAAACTCGCAGTGGTCGAGGAAATCATCGAGCGGCATTTCGGATTCCCCGACGTTTTCGGGTTTGAGCCGAGCTTGGAGCGCATCGAGCCGTCCGGATTTTGCGTCTTCTTCCAACTCGCGATCCCAAGCCGCGGCATCGCGTTCCTGCATTCGCCGGAGCAGTTCGAAAAACTGTTCGGGCGGCAGTTTCGCCACGGCTTCTTCGATTTCGGCAAGCGTGCTCACGCTGGGAAGATAGCCCGAATAGAGCTGTCGGTGCAAGGGGTCTGCGGTGCCGCTCAGCGCGACGATTCATCTCACAGGCATCTTGCGCGATGCGGTGCTGGAAAAAGCGGGCACCGACGCTCCGGCGGTTTTCCACGGACATGGCGACTTGCCGCACGTCGCATACATTCCACTTCCATTCATCGGCCACCAATACTCCGACGGGCATGTGCTCGGCTTGGCGGCAGTGCTGCCGCGCGGTCTTGATCGCTCGGATCGACGCGCAGTCATCACGGCGGGGTGGCTGCGGTTTATCGCTCCGAACGTTCTGTGAACGATCACGGCTATGGAACTTTGCGCCCGACCGAACAAATGTTCTGACTAATATAGAACGCTACTGCGATGACGGGCGCAAAATGGGCTGCCTGACCCGCATCCACCGCGGCAGACGGAGCGGTTTTCGCTCTGAACAGTTACGCCGCGACCCGGCAGCGTCCAGCCGCGGCTGGTCAGCCGCCGGGCTGAGCGCAGCAACTTTTTGTATTTCCGACCGCTGCCGCAGGGGCAGGTGTCGTTGCGGCCGATCTTGGGCTCTTTGCGGACGTAGGGGAGCGGTGGGGAGGTGTCGCGAGAGCGGTCCCGCAGTTCCAGGTAATCCCGGCGCACGTCAGCGTTCTCTCGCGGCGCGCTTCCTCTTCGGCGGCTTGCTCGGTGAAGCAATACCACCATTCCATTTCTGCAATGGCGCTGGTGACGAGATCGTAGCGGTCGCTGTCGGCGTTCGGGGCTCCGGGCGGGGGGGAGATTCTGGCCTCGGCATCCTCCAGGGTATCGACCCAGGGCTCGGCGAATCCATCCCGGTAAGCGCGGCGGATGGCTTCCAGATGCTCGGGAAAACGGAGGTCGCTGGACACGGAGACGACGCCGTCCCAGATGTAGTTCGGTTCGCGCTCCAGCCGCGTGGCGAGCAACTCGCCCCGATAGGCAGAAAACGTTTCCCTCGGCAGCGCACCGGCGCGGAACACGCTGGCCAAGGCCCGGAGGCCGGCGTCGCGCGCGAATTCATCCGCCGCAGGTTCTTCAATTAGCTGCTGGAGCGGCTCCGGATCGCCATCATAGACCGAGGCCAGGCAGGAGGACAGGCCTTCGGTGATGGCGTCGCCCAACAAGATTTCCACCTTGGGATGGCGCGCGATGGCGACGAGAGGGCGGTAGGCGGCGGGTTCCCGCCACTCGGCCAGGATGAACATGGCATACTCGTGCAGCATGTAGCCGTCGGCTCCGGCTTCCTCGACGCGGGCGGCGGCGTGCTCCAGGGCGGCGAGCAGGTGCGGCGTGCTCTCCTCGCGCCGGGTCAG
>JBGTNO010000110.1:0-6346 GCA_041743065.1 Chthoniobacterales bacterium | reverse complement strand
TGTCCGTACGGGGTCGTGTTTGTCTCGCCTTCCTCGCGGTAAAGATTGCGCTGCCGGACCACTTCCGGCGCGAGCCCAGTCGCGCGCGCGATCCGATCCATGATCTCCTCGATCACGAGCATGCCCTGCGGGCCGCCGAAGCCGCGGAAGGCGGTGTTGGAAGCGAGGTTCGTTTTCGCGACCCGCCCGCTGAACTCGACGTTTGGAATGTAGTAGGCATTCTCGAGATGGAAGACGGCGCGATCGGTCACGGCGCGGGAGAGATCGAGCGACCAGCCGCCATTGGAAAACAACTCCACTTTCGCCGCCAGGAGCAGACCTTCTTTGTCAAAGCCAACCTGAAATTTCCCGAGAAACGGATGGCGCTTGCCGGTGATCATCATGTCCTGGTCGCGATCGAAACGAACCCGCACCTTGCGTCCGGTCCTGGTCGCAGCCAGCGCCGCCAGGGCCGCGAGCGTTGCCGCCTGCGTTTCCTTGCCGCCGAAGCCGCCGCCCATGCGCGGGCTCTGCACCACGACGCTGTGCATGGGCAGGTCCATCAGGTGCGCGATTAGCATCTGGACCTCCCCGGGATGCTGGGTGGAGGAGTCAATGAAGACGGTGCCGTCCTCGCCGCATTCCGCCCAGGCGGCGTTCGTCTCTAGATAAAAATGATCCTGGCCGCCCAAGGAAAACGCGCCGGAGAAACGATGCGGCGCGGCGTCGAGCGCGGCTGCCGGATCGCCCCGGCGAATCGTGTGAGCCGGAGTGTGGAAGCTCTCCTGTTTCACGGCCTCTTCCAGGTCGAGCAACGCGGGCAGCGGCTCGTATTCGACGATCACTTTCTGGGCGGCGGCGCGGCATTGATCGAGCGTCTCGCCGATGACCGCGCCGACCATCTGGCTGTGATAGGAGATTTCGGTATCGGCGAGGAGAATGTCGTCGCGCTTGACCGGACCCACATCGTTCAGGCCGGGGATGTCCTCCGCCAGTAGGATAGCGTGAATGCCGGGAAGCTGGCGGGCGGCGGCGGCGTCGCGTCTCACGATGCGGGCGCGGGCGTGCGGGGAGCAGATGGGCCAGGCGTGGAGCATGCCGGGGGCGTCGTCGTCCACGTAAAGGGCTTCGCCAGTGACGTGCTTGTGGCCGCTCTCGTGCGGGCCGGGGCAGGCGCTTTGCAGCGGGTGCTCAGTGGGCAGCGGGCGAGACGCGGGGGCGGGCTTCCCGCCGCGGACGAAGTTCCAGAACAGGCTCACGGTCAGGCCGCGCCGGTATTCGGCGCTGCCGCGGGTATCGCTGATCGGCGTGAACTCGCCGCCGAGAACCTCCGCGACGTCGCCGAGTTCGCTCTCGTCCAGTTTCCGGCCGATGAGCGCCGCTTCGGTCTTCCGCGCGCGACTCGAAGTGACGGCAACACCGCCATACGCGATGCGGGCGTTTGTCACACAGCCGTTGTCGTCGGTCTTCACCGCAAAACAGGCCGATACCGTGCTGATGTCCATCTCGCGCCGCTTCGAGACTTTGAAAAACTCGCGCCGGAAACCGTCGCCCCGCGGCATAATCACTTCGCGCAATATCTCGCCCGGCTGGAGGGCGGTCTGGCGGTAGCCGAGGAAAAATTCGCCGAGCGGCAGCGTGCGCTCTCCCGCCGCGGAGGTCAGGACCACTTTGGTCTCGGAGGTCAGCAAGACCGGCGCGGTATCGCCGATCGGCGAGGCCGTGACGAGATTGCCGCCGAGGGTGGCGCGATTGCGAATCTGCCGGGAACCGAAGACCCAGAGCATGTCCTTTAGCGCGCGATTTTCCGGGCTGAGGCGATCGTAAACAGTGGTGAGATTGACGGCTGCCCCGACGCGCCATTCCGTGTCGGAGGCGTGGATTTGGGTCAGTTCGGCGACGCCTTCGAGCGAGATCAGCGTGGCGAAACGCTGGTAGCGTTTGGTGATTTCCAGTCCCAGCTCGGTCGCTCCGGCGAGAAGACGGGCCTCGGGAAATTCGGCCAGGGCCGCGAACAGATCGGGCAGATTGGTCGGGCGCAGGAAACGCTCGGCGGCCTGCTCATAGCGCGTCTCGGGCAGGGTTAGATCGGCGTTCGACAAGCTCTCGGAATACTGATCGGATTCGCGTCGGGCGTAAGCTTCGATGGCGGCGGCGCGGATCGGGCGATAACCGGTGCAGCGGCAGAGGTTGCCGCAGAGTTGCTCGTCGAGCTTCTCCTCCGAATCGAGGTCGGTGCGGTGATAGCCCTCGAAGAGCGACATCATGAAACCGGGCGTGCAGTAGCCGCACTGCGAACCGTGATTCTTCACCATCGCGGTCTGCAGCGGGTGCGCCTTTCCGTTTTTCAACCCTTCGACCGTCACCACTTCGCGACCGGCCAGAGCGGGCAGCGGGATGAGACAACTATTGATCGAGCGAAAAGTCGGCTGGCCGTCCGCGCCGCGATCGATCACCGCGACGGAGCAGGCCCCGCAATCGCCCTCGGCACAACCTTCCTTCGAGCCGGTGCGGCCGGTGCTGCGGAGCCATTCGAGCAGCGTGACGTTGGGGGAGACGCCGGAGACTTCGACGGGCTGGTGGTTTAGGGTGAAGGTGAAGGATGACACGATGACTAGCTAGTGACCAGGTTGCAGCGCGGGTAACACGCCTCGGGAGCGCTTCGGTTGCCTGACAGGGCTCCACGTCCTTCCCAGAGTGGGCGGATAGACAGATTCCGCCCGTAGCGCAAGCTTCCAGCTTGCCATCCCAACCCCGGAGCCTCCGGCTCTGAATTTGAGGAACGACGGCAAGCTGGAAGCTTGCGCTACGGGGCGGCAAATAGGATCGGCGCCCCACATGTTGCCAGGCGACAGCTTCACGACTTCGTTGCTCCAATGCTCGGGAGGAAATGGAGCCGACCGAAGGGAGACCGCCAGTCTGATCTTTTTTCAACTCTGACCGGCAACGAGTGGAGCGACGCCCCAGAGGTGAGTCCGCCCGTGCTCAATCGCGCCGCCCCCTCAGGATTTTCAGAAACGATCGAGAGCGTATCTCCTCCAGTGTGAGTCCCGTCGCGAGCGCCTCCTCTTCAGTGATGGCCCCGCAGCTCAGGCCGCGCAGGAAAAAGTTAAGCAAGCCCTGCCCGGTGGCGGCGTCGTCGAAAACATCGCCGTGCAACGAAGCGAGCGCGGCTTTTTGCACGAAGGCGCTCAGGCGATCCGAAGCCGCCTTCAATCCGCCCAGGAAAAACGCAAAGACGGCAGCGTAGCGCGGGATGAATTGCGAGGGATGCAGATCCCAGCCCTGAAAAATTCCGTTCTCCAGGGAATGAGTGGTGTCGTCGAAAGCCAGCTTCCAGGCGCGGTGCACCGCTGCGCGATTAAGCTGCCGTTGTTCGTCAGTGAGCGGCTGATCGTCGGTCGCGCGGTGCGGGCCGACCGGCAGAATATTCGTCGCTCCATCGGAAAGATGAATCCCGGTGCCCGCCAGCGAGATGGCCATGACCTCCCGCGCGAAATCGCACACGGAATGCCGCATTGTTTGGAAGGCGGCGGTGATATTTCGCCCGGCGGTGTAATCGTAAACGCCGAAGTGGACGCTCCCGCAGCGGCCCTCGGCAGCGGCGATGAGCGAAGGAAGCGTCAGCTCGCCCTGCCGGTTGATAATCGCCTGGGGCGTCTCCAGCATCAGTTCGATTCGCAGCGAGCCTTTGGGCAGCCCGGTCTTCTTTTCGAGCAATCCGAAAAAGCGCGCCGCCGCCGTGACCTGCGCGGGGATCTGGACCTTGGGCACGGTGATGACGAAGTTCTCGGGCAATCGGCCTCCCGTTTCGGTCGCGAGGGTGGAGATGAAAATATCGGCGGTGCGAAAGGCTCTGATGCGCAGATCTTCGTTGAGCGGCTTGATGCGGATACCGAGGAAGGGCGACAACGTGCCGGCCTCGAGTCCGCGCGCCACTTCGAGCGCGGCGGAAGCGGCGTGGCCGTCCTCCTCCTCCTCAAGGCGATTGCCGTAGCCATCTTCAAAATCGAGCCGGAAATCCTCCGTTGGCTCGCGTGCCAGCTTCTCGACCACTCGATCATAGATGATGCTAGCTAGTTCATTCTCCGGCAGCCCCAGGGCGGCGGCTAGCGTCGCGGCGTCGGGCCCGTATTCCCGCAGCGAGCGGAGGGCGAGCTTGCCTAGTCTTTGCGCCGTGTCGGATTTGAAGAGATGCGCGCCGCCGTAAACACTATGCACCGCCTGGCGACGATTCGATTCGCCGGGATAGGTTTTGTTGAAGTCAGCGTTGGCGGCACGCAGCGGACCGATGATGGCGCTAAGTTCGGAGTCGGAGAGAGTAGGTGCGGGCATTTACAGCGGTGAGCGGTTGACGTCTTTATAGTATAGATAGCGGGCCGGACCGGGCGCGAGCGCGACGAACCACTGCGGGCAATACGGCGCCATCCAGATGACATCGCCCGCCTGCACCGGATACCATTCATTTTCCAACCGGTAAATGCCGCCGCCTTCCAACATCAGCAAGCCGTGCTCCATGATGTGCGTCTCGACAAAGGGCAGCGCCGCTCCCGCATCGTAGGTGAAAAGATTGACCGCCAGGTCGAAGGGCAGCGTATCCGGCAGCAGGACCTGCAAACGCGCGTTCTCGTGACCGAGAAACGGCACGCCCGCGATGTCGCTCTCGTGCCCGGTCAGAAATCCGGGCGCGTCGCCGTGCGGCTCGAAGTCTTTCTGGAAAAGGGTCAGCTCCGTCGCCTTCGCCGTCGCGCGCAGATCGAAATCCGAGTCCGGCGGCAGATAAAAGTAGCTGCCCGTCTCCAGTTTGTGGCCATTGATCGAGCCCTTCCCGCTCTGCACGTAGCCGAAAATCGAAGTGCCATCCGTCGAGCCCGTGCCGCGTCCGCCTTTATCCATCACCACGCGCGTCTGCGAAAAATCGGCCCCCAGCCCCGGCGAGATGAGGATATTGACCACGCCATCCGACCACCCCGGCAGCGTGCTGGGCACAAACCCATCCGGCGCGAAGATGGCGTGACGGGCCTGAACGACAGTGCGGGAAGTTCCCAGAGGATGATTCATGTGAAAAGAATAGGCGGCCCGTGACAGGAAGTCCCCTGAGACCGTCCCGACCACCGGCCTTTTGTGATACACGATTCGGGGGGCGATAGAAAGTGCGATATTTGCGGCAGCGATACGATTCCTTTTCCTATTCCTGAGAGGCTGTCGGGTTGACCATCGCGAACCGCTCCCATGCGTTTTCTCCTCTTGAACCGAGGGCAGCGAGATAGCCTGACTGACTTTTTCTCCAGATTTCCGGCAGGCAAAGGGGATGAAAGGTGCGAAGCGACGCTTCAGGGGTGTGTTCGCGCCAACGCTCGTTCCCGGGTTGAACTTGGGAACGAGAAGGGGAAGCACATCGTGAAGCGCTTCTAAGGGTCAAGGATCGCCGCAGGGGGGCTTTCAGTGGCTTGCTGGTAGTAGGTGCCTTAGGTCAGTCTCCAGGCGGGACTGGGTTGGCGCAGCCCGTGGATCTCCCCACAGATTAACCAGTTCTTGGGGATCGCTTTGGAGATCGTAGAGTTCGCCGCTGCCCTGATCTTCGATGTATTTCCAGCGGTGGTCGCGGGCCATGAGGATGCGGCCCTCCAGCGACACGGGATTTCCCTCCCAGGGCAGGCGCGGATTACCCGGATTGCGGAACTGGCCCGGCCTCGCTCCCTCGGCTGCCAGCCGGTCCTCGTCCCACGGCACGCCGGGCACACCGTATTCGCTGAAAGCGACAGGCCGGATCGCCTCTCCCTGTCCGCCGTCGTGGAGGAAGGGGGACAAATCGCGGCCTTGCGCCTGCGCGGGCGCGGGAATGCGAGCCGCCGCGGCGAGGGTGGGCATGATGTCCACGAGCGAGGCAAACCGCGAGTCCCGCCGACCGGCATCGGTCCGCCCCGGCCAGCGGACGAGGAAGGGCACCCGCACGAGGCAGTCGTAAAGGGCGGGGCTTTTCGTGAGCAGGCCGTGATCGCCGAGGTAATCGCCGTGGTCGCTGGTGAAAATGACGAGCGTGTCGTCGGCGCGTCCGCTGGCATCGAGTTCGGCGAGCACCCGTGCGATCTCGGCATCGACGAGTGAAATCATCCCGAAATAGACCCGGCGCATTCGCCTCACCTGGGTGGCAGTGAATGGCAGAAGGGCGTCGTTGTTCCGTTGATGGAACCACTGCCGAAACGGCTTGCCGGCGAGTCCGTCGGCTTCGATTCCCGGCGGCTGCAGCGTCGTCTCCTTATACATGCTGTAGTAGGGTTCCGGCGCGAGGTAGGGCGGGTGCGGGCACAGATACGAGAGCCAGAGCCAGGACGGGCGCTCGTCCTTTTCCCGCAGAAAGCGCAGG
>JBGTNO010000109.1:0-20750 GCA_041743065.1 Chthoniobacterales bacterium | reverse complement strand
GCGTGCACGCCGATCTCACTCGCCGTGCGCTCGCCGACCATGCCCTGCCGACCGTGGCGCGCCTCGGTCTCGTAGCTCACCTCGCGCGTCTCCGCCAAGATTTCGGCCAGCCGCCTGGCCGTGCCGCTCGGAGCGTCCTGCTTGAGCCGGTGATGC
The DNA here is from genome assembly GCA_041743065.1 of Chthoniobacterales bacterium. Lineage (GTDB taxonomy): Bacteria > Verrucomicrobiota > Verrucomicrobiia > Chthoniobacterales > Chthoniobacteraceae > JBBSOD01. The sequence continues at coordinate 20,594 of JBGTNO010000109.1, read as the reverse complement.
ATTTCCACCACTTCAAGATCGAAGTCCGAACCCAGAATCTCCGCCGCCTTCCGGGTCAGCCAGAAAAGAGTATTCACTCCCACACTGAAATTGGGGGCGAAGACGATCGGAATGGTGTTCGCCGCCGCGCGAATGGCCGCAATCTCCCCGCTGGTGTGCCCCGTGGTGCCGACGACCAGGCTTTTCCCCATCTCGGCGCACGCCCGCGCAATCCCCGCGGTCACGGCGTGATGACTGAAATCGACCACGCAGTCAGCGGCCGGCAGCTCCTTGGCGAGATCGTCACCCTCGTCCACCTCCGCCACGATCCGCACCGCCGGGTCAGCCTGGGCGCAGGCGATGATGGCCCGGCCCATGCGCCCACGCGCCCCGTTCATGACAATGCGAAACGCGCTCATGCCAAAGAGAGGCCAAGTTCCCGCAACACCTCCGCCAGCATCCGGCGGCTCGGCTCGGTCAGGCGCACCAGCGGCAGCCGCAGATCCGGCAACATTTGCCCCGTTAGCGTCAGCGCGTCCTTGATGCCCGCGGGATTACCCTCGACAAACAGCGCTTTGAAAAGCCGGTAGAGCCGGGCATGAATGGTGAGAGCGTCCTGCGTCTTTCCCTCGCGAGCGAGTTGCACCATCCGCGACATGTCGCCCGGCAGAAGATTCGAGGCCACGCTGATCAACCCCTCCGCGCCAACCGACAGGAACGGCAGCGTGAGCAGATCGTCCCCGGAGAGAATCACGAAGTCTCGGGGCAACGCCGCCCGCAGCGCACTCACCCGGTCCACCCTCCCTCCCGCCTCCTTGATGGCCACGATGTTGGGACAATCCCCGTCGAGGCGGGCGGTCGTCTCGACACCGATCTCCACTCCGCATCGACTCGGAATGCTGTAGAGCACGATGGGCAGCGCCGTCGCGGCCGCGATCGCTTTGAAATGCTGATAGAGCCCCTCCTGCGAAGGCTTATTATAATAGGGAGCGACCAGCAGAGCGCCATCCGCGCCCAGTTTCTCAGCCGCCCGCGTCGTCTCGATCGCTTCGGTGGTGGAGTTGGAGCCTGTCCCCGCGATCACCTGGCAGCGCCCGTTGACCTGCTCCACCGCCACCTCGATCACGCGCCTGTGTTCATCGTGCGAAAGGGTCGCCGATTCACCCGTCGTCCCCACCGGCACGATGCCATCGACTCCACCCGCAATCTGCGCGTCGATGAGCGCACGGAACGCCATTTCATCCACGCGATCCTCCCGGAAGGGGGTGACCAGCGCGGTATAAGTGCCTCGAAACATGGGCGAAAGGTTCGTTTTCCGGGGAGGCTTGTCCAGCGTTTTCCCTTCAGGCCGAGCACCCTCGCGCGGCCATTCTCCTGCCTGCGCGAGTTGACCGCCTCCCGTTCCATCACCATAGTGGCCGGCTTCTCATGTCGGCCGAACTCACGCGTAATTTCTGCATCATCGCCCATATCGATCATGGGAAGACAACGCTCTCGGATCGTCTGCTGGAGCGGACGGGCACGATCGCGGATCGGGATAGACAGGATCAATTGCTCGATTCGATGGATCTGGAACGGGAGCGCGGGATCACCATCAAGTCGCACCCGGTCACGATGGCCTATGACGCGAGGGACGGGAAACGCTACCGGCTGAACCTGATGGACACGCCGGGCCACGTGGATTTCGCCTACGAGGTGTCGCGCAGTCTAGCGGCGTGCGAGGGCGCTTTGCTCATCGTGGATGCGGCGCAGGGGGTGGAGGCGCAGACGGTGGCCAACATTCACCTGGCCCACAAGCAGGGGCTCACGATCATTCCGGTGATCAACAAGATCGATCTGCCGAACGCCGACGTGGAGGGCGTGAAGCACCAACTCGAGGAAATCCTGGCCATTCCGGGCGACGAGGCGATGGCCTGCAGCGCAAAGGCGGGCATCGGGATCGAGGACCTTCTGGAGGGAATTGTGGCCCGCGTTCCGCCGCCGCCACCGCCGGCGGATGAGGTTCTGCGCGGGCTGACCTTTGACTCCGTCTTCGACATCTATCGCGGGGTGGTGGGCTACACGCGCCTCTTTTCGGGGAAAGTGAAAGCGAAGGATCTGGTCAAACTAATGACCACAAACACGACGTACGAGATCAAGGAAGTGGGCGTGTTCACGCCGAAGATGCTGGCGGTGGATGAGCTGCGGGCGGGCGATGTCGGTTATTTTATCGCGAACATTAAAACGACGGCAGACATCAAGATCGGCGACACGCTGACCGGAGCGCGCTTCCCGGCGAAGGAGCCGCTGCCGGGTTTCCAGGAAATTCATCCGATGGTTTTCAGCGGAATTTATCCGATCAGCACGGCGGATTTCGAGCACCTCAAGCTGGCGATGGGTAAGCTGCGGATCAACGACGCGTCCTTCGTCTATCAGGCGGAGAGCTCGGCGGCGCTGGGGTTTGGCTTTCGCTGCGGCTTCCTTGGGCTGCTGCACATGGAGATCATCCAGGAACGACTCCGGCGGGAGTACAACATGGACATCATCGCGACGTATCCGAGCGTGATCTATGAGGTGGAGAAGACGAACGGCGAAGTCATCCTGGTCGATAATCCGTCGTTCCTGCCGGACCTGAGCGTGGTGGAGGAGATCCGCGAGCCGATCGTGGATGCATTCATCATGTGCCCGAATGAATACATCTCGCCGCTCCTGCAGCTGATCCTGGAAAAGCGGGGCAATCTCAAGCACACCGAATCATTAGACACGAAGCGCGTGATGCTGGAATGCGAGCTGCCGCTGAACGAGATCCTGGTCGATTTTAACGACAAAATTAAGTCGATCACCCGCGGTTACGGCTCGATGGATTACGAGCACGCGGGCTATCGCGCCGCGAAGCTTGTCAAACTAGACATGCTGGTGAACAACGAGCCGGTGGACGCGTTCTCCAGCATCGTGCATCGCGACAAGGCGGAGGGACGAGGCCGAGCGCTGGCGGCGAAACTGAAGGAGGTGATTCCGACCCAGCTTTATCAGGTGGCGATTCAGGCGGCGATCGGTGGGAAGATCGTCGCGCGCGAAAACGTGAGCGCCCTGCGCAAGGACGTGACCGCGAAATGCTACGGCGGCGACATCACCCGCAAACGCAAACTGCTGGAGAAGCAGAAGGAAGGTAAAAAGCGGATGAAATCGTTCGGGCGGGTGAACATCCCGCAGGAGGCCTTCATCGAGGTGCTGAAGAGCGGCAGCGGGACGTAGGGGGGCCAAGGAGCGCGGACATCCTGTCCGCCACGTCCATCTGAATAAATTTTTGGAAGCGGACGGGGCGTCCGCGCTCCTGGCCTATCCTTCGATCGTGTTGATCTCGACGGGCTCAACCTTCACCCCCATCTCTTCCAGCCACTTGATGGCGCGCTTGATCTCGTCGCGCTCGCCTTCCAACTCCAAGGAAACGATGCCGACTTCGGGGGTCACGCTGGCCTGGCGGATGTTCGGCACGATCTCGAACTCGTTGCCCAGTTCATAGATGATTGGGCGCGTGATGAGACGCGCGGGATACATGAGCCACAGGCGGCTTTTTTCGATGGCCATCGGGATGGTTAAGTTGACTAGCCACCCGCAATGGCGGGCACAATGGAAATCTCGTCGCTGGCGCTGACTTTGGTCGCCTTCTCTTCGAGAAAACGAATATCTTCGTCGTTCAAAAAGATATTCACGAAGCGGCGGATGTTGCCGTCTTCATCGCAGATGCGCTCTTTCAGACCGGGATGCCTGCTCTCCAGATTGGCGAGGATTTCTTCGATGGTGCCGCCCTCAGCTTCGACGACTTCCTGTTCGTTGGTGAGTTTGCGGAGCGGGGTGGGGATGCGGACGGTGGTGGGCATAGTATATAGAGAATTGTAATTACGCGGTCTGCAGCTCTTCGCTAATGAGCGCCTCAAACTCGCGCAGGCTGGGTTTGATCAGGCGGGCCTCGCCGCATTTTCCGGCGACGGCTTCTTGAGTTTTGAGGCCGTGCCCGGTGATGCAGAGCACGGCGGATTCGTCGGCGGGAATGGCCCCGCTCTCGATCAGCTTCCGGGCGCAGGCGACGGTGACGCCGCCGGCGGTTTCGGAGAAGATGCCTTCATATTCCGCGAGCAGGCGGATGCCCTCGACCACTTCCTCATCGGTCACGTCTTCGGCGGAACCGCCGGTTTTTTTCATGGCGTGAATGGCGTAGAAACCATCCGCCGGGGTGCCGATCGCGAGGGATTTGACAATGGTCCGCGGATGGGGCACGGGGCGCACGATGTCGGTGCCCTTCTTCTGCGCGGTGGAAATGGGGGAGCAGCCGGTCGCCTGCGCACCGTGCACGGAGAAGGGCGCTTCGTCGATCAGCCCGAGCTCGATGAACTCGGTGTAAGCTTTGTAAATCTTGGTCAGGAGCGAACCGGAGGCCATCGGGATAACGGTATGGCGCGGCACTTTCCAGCCGAGTTGCTCGGCGATCTCGAAGCCCATCGACTTGGAACCTTCGGCGTAATACGGCCGCAGGTTCACGTTCACAAAACCCCAGCCGTATTTGCCGGCGATCTCGGAGCAGAGGCGGTTCACCTGATCGTAGGCTCCCTGAATTCCAATGACGCTGGTGCCGTAAACCAGCGAGCCCAGCACTTTCCCCCGCTCCAGATCCGAAGGGATGAGCACGTAGCTTTTCAGCCCGGCGGAGGCGGCGTTGGCGGCGACCGAGTTGGCCAAATTCCCGGTGGAAGCGCAGGCGACGATCTCGAAGCCCAGCTCGCGGGCGCGGCTCAGCGCCACGGAGACGACGCGATCCTTGAAGGAGAGGGTCGGGTAGTTGACCGTGTCGTTTTTTATATACAGCTCGGAAAGGCCGAGGTGCTTCGCGAGCCGGTCCGCCTTGACCAGCGGCGTGAAGCCGACCTGCTGGCCGACAGTCGGCAGTCCGTCGATCGGCAGCAGCTCGCGGTAGCGCCACATCGACTGCGGGCGCGAGAGGATCTCCTCGCGGGTGAGCACGGGCCGGATGGCGTCGTAATCGTAGGCCGCCTCGAGCGGGCCGAAATCGAATTCGCAGATGTGGATCGCCTCTTTTGGGTAGGCGCGTCCGCATTCCCGGCATTTGAGATGCGTGAAAAATGGGCTGTCAGTCATATTCGTCTTCCAAATCCCTGATCCGGAGCGGACAAAAGACGAGAGACCCTCCACGCGGGAGCGCGGAATCCCTCTCATCTTTCCCCGCCGCCGGTGGCCCGGTTGCGAGGCTGGATTTAGCACCTGGTCCCTTCATCGCCGATCGCTCGGTCATGAAGGCGGTTGCCGTGGCTTCATCGGGCCAGTCCCTCTGCCACTCTGGATAAGAGTGCCGGGAAAATAGGGAAAGCCGCGACCCTCGTCAAACGGTTTTTGCGCACCCCTTTCGGCAGACTATAGAAATTATCGCTCGATATGGAGTTAAGAATCGTCTATCTAAGAACGCCTCTCGCCGCACCCGCGACGATTCGGAAGATCAAGAAGATTTTTTTAACGCGTCTCCGCCTGATCTACCTCACTCCCTGCCACGGATGTTTTTGCCCCACCGTTTAAAACTGCTGCTGTTCTTCGCCAGCTTAGCTTTCCTCGGGCTGCCGACGGCGCGCGGCCATGAAGTCCTGCGGCAAGTGCAGGAGGAACTGCGAAAGCGAAAAGTCTATTTCGGCGACATCGACGGGCGGGATACTTCCGAGCTGCGCGCCGCGCTTAGTCACTACCAGGGAGCGCGCGGCCTGCGGGCGACGGGCCAAGTGTCGCGGGAAACGCTCGACACGCTCGATATCGCGGAGCCGGTGGGCGAGTTGAGCCTGCCCGAGGGTGTCGTGCTGCGGAGCGATTACGGAGTCCGGTCCCCGGTGGAAATTCCGCCCGCCCCGCCGCCTCCCGTTTCCACGCCGGTCGCCCCGCCCGCCCCGGAACCGGAAAAGGGCGTTTCGCCGCAGCGGGTGAAGGCGTTCATCGTGCGCTATCTCGAAGATTCGGAGAACCCGGATCTGGAGGCGGAGACCCGGCACTACGCGTCGCGAGTCGATTATTTTCATCACGGCGAACAGTCTGCGAAGTTCGTCCGCAAGGATGTGCAGGACTACCGCGAGCGCTGGCCGGAGCGGAAATTCAAACTGGTCGGCCCCTTCAAGGTAGAGCTGGTGGAAGAGGGCGTTTACGCCGCCACCTTCCGTGTCCAGTACGAGGTCCGCGGGCCGCGTGACCCCGCCCGGGGCCAGGCGGAAGAGCGGTTCACCATCGACACCCGCCCGGCGAAATGGGAGATCACCGGCATGAAAGAGCAGCGGGTCCGCAGCTGATCGAGGTCCTCGGTCCTCCCGTGCTCAGCAGTCCATGAAAATCCAAACGCGCATCCTGCTTCTGCTGTTCCTGCTGATGGCGCTGTTTGCCGCCGGGTTGATTGCCCTGCGAAAATATCAGGAAAAGCAGCTCCGCGCCGTCATCGCGGCCCGGGCGGAGGAGCGGGAGGCTTCATTTGACAGTTACATCGCCAAGCAAGGGGAGCCGTTGAACGTGCTGATGCGCGACATGGCGAACTGGAATAGCACCGCGAAAGCGATCCGCGAAAACGACCTCGCCTGGATGTCCGGGAATCTAAACCTGAATCAGCTCAACCTGTTCGGCGCCAACTCCCTCTGGATCTACCAGCCCAATCTCAAGCTCCTCTACGGCATCCACAATCTTTACAGTAACGTCGTCGAGAAAGTGCCGGCGACCCTCGATACTCTCAGAGCAGTGGTGGGCGAACGAGAAGCTGTCCATGCCTTCATCCCCACCGATCTCGGCTGGCTGGAGATTCGCGGCGCCCCCATCGAGCCCGAAGCGCGCCGCGATCCCAATGGCTCCACGGCCATACCCGGCTACATCTTTGTCGGAAAACTGTGGAGCCAGCCGCTGCTGAAGGAGATTTCCCTCGTGACTGGAAGCGTCGTCAAGATCGCCTCCATCCAGCGAGCCGAAGGCATCTCCGAAGGCATCAGCGCGGACGGCGCCTTCCGCTTCAAACGTCCCCTCCCGAACTGGACCGGCGAGCCCGACGCCTTCCTCATCGTGGAGAATGCCCTCGTCGGCATTCCGGAGTTGAACGGCGCACTCGATATCCTGTTTGGGCTGCTCCTCGTCTTCGGCGCCTTTTTTCTACTGACGGTGGCGTTTCTGACCTGGCTGTGGGTCACGCGCCCGCTCTGGCTCATCTCCGACAGTCTGAACCGCAACGACCTTTCGCGAATCAAAAAACTCCGCGTCCGCCGGTCGGAATTCGGGCGGCTGGCGGAGTTGATCCACCAGTTTTTCCAGCAGCGGGAAACATTGTTGCTGGAGACCCGCGAGCGCCGCCAGACCGAGGAGGCGCTCAGCCGCAGCGAAGAGGAGCTGCGGCACGCCCAGAAGATGGAAGCGGTGGGTCGGGTGGCCGGCGGCGTGGCCCATGATTTCAATAATCTGCTCACCGGCATCATCGGTTATTCCGAGCTGCTGATGACCAAGCTGGCCGAAAACGAACCCCTGCGCGAAGCGGCCGAAGCCATCGCCGCCGCCGGGGAGCGGGCCGCCGGTCTCACCCGCCAGCTCCTGGCCCTGAGCCGCAAGCAGGTGCTGCAGCCGCGCGTGCTCGATCTGAATGATCTGGTCAATAATCTCTCGAATCTGCTCCGGCGCGTCCTGGGCGAACAGATGGCGCTGCACACCGATTTCGGCGCGGCGCCCGCGCGGGTCAATGCGGACCCCGGTCAAATCGAGCAGGTCATTATGAATCTCTGCGTCAATGCGCGCGACGCCATGCCCGACGGCGGCGATATTCATCTGCGAACCTGGAACGAAAAACGCATCGAGAACGGCGTCGAGCGCGAGTGGGTGGTCATGGCGGTGGAGGACAGCGGTGTGGGCATGGACACGAACATCCGCCAGAAACTTTTCGAGCCCTTCTTCACCACCAAACCGCCCGGCAGCGGCACCGGCCTGGGTCTCGCGACCGTCTATGGCATCGTCTCCCAGAGTGGAGGAGCCGTCGAAGTCGATTCCGAAGTGGGGCGCGGCACCGTGTTCCGCGTCCTGCTGCCGCTGAGTCATGGCGAACTCTCCGCACCGCGGACGACCTCCTCGCCGCTGCCGTTTAACGCGACCAACGAGACCATTCTCGTGGCGGAGGATGAGGAATTTGTCCGCCAGCTCATCTGCGAAGTTCTCGCCGACCAGGGCTACCGCATCCTGGCCGCGGAGGACGGCATGGCGGCGCTCGATCAGATGCATTCCCACGAAGGACGGATCGACCTGTTGTTGTCCGATGTCGTCATGCCGCGCATCAACGGCTTCGAGCTGGCGCGCCTCGTCGTCGCCTCCCGGCCCGAGATCGGTGTGCTTTTCATCTCCGGCTACGCCAACGCCGACATGAACGTCAAATCGCTCAAAGCGGCGGCGGTGGACAGTCTGGCCAAACCTTTCTCGCCCACTGCGCTTTTGCGCAAAGTGCGCGAGGTCCTCGATCAAGCTTCCGGAGAATCCGCCATTCAGGCCAGATTCGTATTTGAAGAATGACCTCCCTCCGCCCCGCCGCCTGGATCTGCCTGACTTTTATGCTGCAGAGCTGCGGTCCCGATTCAGGGCCACAGCCCGCGGCCGCATCCCCTCCGGCGCCCAAGCCCGCGGCCCCGCCAACCGTCGTGTCCAAAGAAGAGGGCACCGCCACCTGGTATAAAGTGCCCGACGGCTCTCTCGCGAAAAGGCGTGGGCCGGATTCGGGGCTGACCGCTGCTCACCGCGACCTGCCCATCGGCACGGAGGTCCGCGTGACCAATGAGGAAAACCACCAATCCGTCGAGGTGGAGATCACCGACCGCGGGATCGGGCGCGATCCGGTGATCGACGTTTCCAAGGTGGCGGCGGCGGAGCTGGGCATCGTGAAAGAAGGCGAAGCTCCCGTCCTGGTCGAGGTGCTGGAAAAGACCCCCGCGCCCGGAAATTCGCCCGCCCGCTAGCTCGCTCAGCGCCCGCTCGCCCCCGATGCCCCCGCCATCGGCCCCGCGTAGATCAGATCGAGGATTTGCGCCACCGATGCTTCCGTGAGCCCCGCGATTTGAGCGATGTCCTCCGGCTGGCTCCACGGGCGTCCCTCGATGATTTTCCGCGCGTAAACCGGCCCGATCTTGGGCAGCGCGATCAGCTCCTCCGCGGTCGCGCCGTTTAAATTAACCCGGCCGTTGATCTTCGATTCCACGACGGGTGCGATCGGCGGCGGCGGTGCCGTAGCGGCCCGCTTCTGGAAAGGCCACGCCTCAGCATCCTCTGGCAGTTTTCGCGTTCCATCGCCCCAGCCGCCCACCTTCGCCCGCTTCGCCTGAGCCTCCAGGCGTTCCAGATCTTTTATAAACGCGTCCGCCGTCTTCCCGCCGGGCAAGCGATCCGGCGTGGGCATTCCATACACCCGCGCCAGCCCGTTCTTGATCAGTTCCTCGGCCAGGTTGCCCTTCGCCGATTCGAGGATGGCGTAAAATCGCGGCTGCGCGCTCGCGCCCCGCGCGTCTTCCCAGCAGGTATGGACCGTCACCCCTCCGGCCCGCAGAAAACTCCGCGCAAAAACCCTGGCCTCCTCCCCCACCTCCAGCGTCCGCTTCAGATCCACCCCGAAATATTTCCCCTGCGCCTCCACGCGGTCCGGATAAGTGGCCGCCGTTTCCGGCGCGTCCACAAAGTAGAGCCGAAAAATGTAGTCTTTCCCTTGCGCCGACAGATGGAAGCTGTCGCCGTCGAAATAGCCGGAGTCCCGCAGGCGGATTCCGGTCAGGGTTTCCCACTGGGCCGCGCTGGCGCCCGCGGCGGAGAGCCAAAATACCGCCATGACCGCGGCCAAGCGGAGGCAGGAAAAGAACGGGCGAGACATGGCCTCACCAGAAACGTTTGCGCGCCAATTTCAAGCGGCGACCTTTCCGCGGCCCAAAGAACTTCCCTTTCCCGTTTGCCGGGGGGTGGCCGCAAATTTATACTGCGGATCGCATGGGCTCCGACTCCTTCGTTCACCTCCACCTCCACACCAGCTTTTCGCTGCTGGATGGAGCGGTGCGGATCAAGGAGGTGATGAAAAAAGCGGTGGAGCACGAGATGCCGGCCATCGCCATGACGGATCACGGGAACCTTTTCGGGGCGATCGATTTCTACCAGGCGGCGAAAAAGGCGGGCGTGAAGCCGATCATCGGCTGCGAGACCTACATGGCTCCCGGCAGCATGCTGGAAAAGAAAGCCAGCTCGGCCAGCGAAGCGGCGTTTCACTTTACGCTGCTGGCGAAAGACGAGACCGGTTACCGCAACCTCGTCAAACTGGTCTCGGCGGCGCACCTCGACGGTTTTTACTATAAGCCGCGCATCGACAAGGAGCTGCTGGCGAAACACGCCCAGGGTCTCATCGGGATGAGCGGCTGCCTGAAGGGCGAGGTCAACCAGGCCATTCTCGGCGACCAAATGGACACCGCGCGCGCCACGGTGGCCACTTTCCGCGACATTCTCGGTCCCGAAAATTTTTTTCTGGAGCTCCACAATCACGGAATCGAGGCGCAGCGGAAGTGCAACGCCCACCTGCCCGGGCTGGCGCGAGAGTTCGGCCTCGGGCTGGTGGCGGCGAACGATGTCCATTTCCTCGAGCGCTCGCATCACGAAGCGCACGACGTGATGATCTGCATCGGCACCGGCGCGAACGTGGCCGATGAGAAGCGGATGCGCTACGTGCCGGAGCTGTATTTCAAGAGCCCGCGGGAAATGCGGACGCTTTTCGCGGATCATCCGGAAGCGCTGAACAACACGCTGGAAATCGCCGGCCGCTGCAATCTCGAGCTGGAGTTCGGGGTGCCGAAATATCCGAACTACACGCCGCCCGCAGGCATCTCGCAGGAGGATTATCTCGACCAGATCTGCGAGCGCGGGGTGCGGGAGCGCTACGGCGCGGAATCCGACAGCGCCGTCATCCGCGAACGCCTGGCCCGCGAGGTCGGACTGCTGCGGAAGCTGGGGTTCGTGAACTATTTCCTGATCACCTGGGATTTCATCAGATGGGCCAAGGAACAGGACATCCCGGTCGGCCCGGGCCGCGGCTCGGCGGCGGGCTCGATGGTGGCCTACGTGATGGGCATCACGGACATCGACCCGATCAAGTTCAAGCTGCTCTTCGAGCGCTTTCTCAATCCGGAACGGGTCAGCCCGCCGGATATCGACGTCGATTTCTGCATGAACGGGCGCAGCCAGGTCATCGACTACGTGCGCGGCAAGTACGGCGAACGGGCCGTTTCGCAGATCATCACCTTCGGGACGCTGGGCGCGAAATCGGTGGTGCGCGATGTCGGCCGCGTGATGGGCTGGTCCTACGGAGACGCCGACCGCGTCGCCAAGATGATCCCCAACGAGCTCAACATCACCCTCAGCGGCGCGCTGGAAAAAAACCCCGATCTCAAGGCCGCGGTCGAGAACGAGCCGGCCACCCGCCAGCTCTGGGAATACTCCACCGTGCTCGAGGGTCTCTCTCGCAACAGCGGGGTCCACGCGGCGGGCGTGGTGATCAGCGACCGCGATCTTTCGGAATACATTCCCCTCTCCCGCTCCAACGACGGCAGCATCGTCAGCCAGTACTCCATGTCGCCGCTGACCGATCTCGGCATGTTGAAAATGGATTTCCTGGGGCTGAAAACGCTCACGGTCATCCAGGATGCGGTGAACCTCGTCCGCGCGGAGAAGACGCCCGATTTCGACATCGCGAAGATTCCGCCGGCCGATCAGGAAGCGTTCGATGTGATCAACCGCGGCGAAACGGTCGCGCTCTTCCAGATCGAATCGGGCGGCATGGTCGGAGTCTGCAAACAGTTCGAAGTCACAGACCTGGAACACATCAATGCCATCATCGCCCTCTACCGTCCGGGCCCGATGGAACTGATCCCGGAGTATATCAAGCGCAAAAAGGGGCTCAAGCGGATCAAATACGCCCACCCCCTGCTGGAACAGGTCTGCGGGGACACCTACGGCATTTTCGTCTATCAGGAACAGGTCATGCAGGCCGTGCAGGTAATGGCGGGCTACTCACTCGGTGGGGCGGATCTCCTGCGTCGGGCGATGGGCAAAAAGGATCGCGACAAGATGGCGCTGGAGCGCGAGAAATTCGTCGCGGGCGCGAACCAAGCGCACGGCATCAGCGCCGAGAAGGCGGCCGAAGTTTTCGACCTGCTGGAAAAGTTTGCCGGTTACGGATTTAACCGCAGCCACTCCGCCGCCTACGCCTGGATCTGCTATCAGACCGCGTTTCTCAAAGCGCACTACCCGGTGGAATTCATGGCCGCGGTCATGAGTAACGAGGTGCGAAACACGGACAAGATTTCCATCTTTGTCGGCGAGTGCCAACGGATGGGGATGACCATTCTGCCGCCGGACGTGAATCGCAGCGGGCTGAAGTTTCTGCCGGAAGTGAGCGGGGAAGCGGTGGGGATCCGCTTCGGCCTGGCCGCGGTCAAAAACGTCGGTGAAGCGGCCATGCAGGCAGCCATCGAGGAGCGCGAGGCGGGGGGCGAGTTCAAGTCGATGGAGGATTTCTGCCGCCGGGTCGATACGCGCAAGGCCAACAAAAAGGTGCTGGAAGCGCTGGTGAAGTGCGGCGCGTTCGACTTCACCGGCACGGAACGCGCGGCGCTCTTCGCGCGGATCGACAGTGCCATTGCCGCCGCCGCCGCCGCTCATCGCGACCGCGCTTCCGGGCAGGTGCCGCTCTTCGGCGACATGCTGGAGGAGGAATCCTCGCAGCCGGAAACCGAAATCCACGTTGCCCCCTGGCCCCTCAGCGAGAAACTGCTCCAGGAGAAAGAGTTGCTGGGCTTTTACGTGACCGGACACCCGCTCGACGAATACGCGGAGCTGATGGCGGCGGGCAGCTACACGCCGATCCGCGATCTGCCCGCGCGGGAGGATAAGGCGACGGTCACCCTCGCGGGCATGATCCAGATTCTGGATAAGAAATTTACCAAGAAAGACGGGAAACCGTTTGCCATTCTCACGCTCGAGGACCTGACCGGCAGCCTCGAAGTGATGGTCTGGAATGAAACCTACTCGCGCCATGCCAGCGCCCTGGAGAAAGGCAACGTCGTCGCGCTCACCGGTCGATTGGATTTGCGGGATGAAGGCGTGCGGCTCGCCGCCAGCGAAATCACCCGGATCGAGATCAAGCGCACCGCTCCAAAACCGCTGCGGCTGAAGCTGCTCTGCGATCAGGTGACGGAGAAGGATTTGCAGTCGATCCGATCGGCGGTGCTGGAGTATCCCGGCGTGGCTCCGCTGGAACTCTGGTTTGTGAGACCAGATGGACGGCGCGCCCGGCTGGCGGCGGGGCGGCAGTTCTCGGTCGATTTCCAGCCGGCGCTACGCGATCGGCTGGCGGCGTGGCTCTAGCCCGAAACTATGCGCTGGGCAGGTCTTGGGTAGGGTGGGCGTCTCGCCCGCCTCGCGACGCATCTTGCGTCGTGACCTCTCCACAGAGTCGGGGGATGGTCCAGGCGGGACGCCTGAACCGGCGGGCAGGATGCCCACCCGACCCGGAAAATCCCTACGCACAGACTGGATAGATTGTTGGTGGCGGACAGGATGTCCGCGATCCGAAACAAAAAAGCGCCGTGACCTTTCGTTCACGGCGCTTTCCAAAACTGCTGGTTCAGCAGCGTCTCCCTTAGAAGACGATGCGGACGCCGGCGCGAGCCTGGCTGCTATCGTTGGTGCTGTTCACAGCCCAAGTGTAGCGACCCTCGGCGAAGAGGCCGATTTTGTTTGGCACCACGCGATATTCCAGACCGCCACCGGCATGGATCGTGCCTTTGCCTTCGCCATCCACCTGATACCCGCCACCGCCGAAGAGGTAGGGAGCGAGGCAGGCTTCGTCGATCGGGAAGCGGACGATGAGGCTGCTGGTGGTGTTCCAGACGCCGTTCTGATCGCCGTCGAACACATTCCCATCCACGCCGATACCGACGTTGCGGACGAAGAAGTAGTTCACTCCGAGGCCGCCGCCGAAGCCATCACCGTAACCACCGGGCTCGGTGTTGGTGAAGCTGCCGAAGAGGTCGAGCTGAAGTTCCTGATCACCGAAGCAGGTGAAGGGCGCTTCGTATTTTTTGTATTCTTTAGTCTCTTTGCCGGATGAGACGTAGGTGGAACCGGCAAGGGCCGATCCTGCCACCGCCACGCTGGCGAAGAGCGCGATGATTGCTGTTTTCATGGGTGTTTCTCCTGTTGGTTTGTTTGGTTTGCGCGATACGGGTATCGAGCACCCTCCACGTAAGGCGCACTCGTGCAGGCTGTAAAGTGGATTGAGCGTAAACCTCAAAAAAATTTAGCGGCTTCCACCTCCACCCGTCGCCTCTCGACCCACAATCGCCTCGGGAATTTGCTGAGGTGTGTTATGGTGCCGCTCTTTCCAGGATATCCATGCCCGCGTCTGACCTCTCTTCGCTGATCGCTTGTCACGATTGCGACATGCTCTTTCAGGCGCGGGCGCTGACCCGCGGCACCTGCGCGGTCTGTCCCCACTGCGGCGGGCGGCTGCACCTGCAGCGCACCAATTCGGTCCATCGCGCCGCGGCGCTGGCCCTGAGCGCGGCGGCGTTGTTCCTGGTGGCCAACTTTTTCCCCTTCATCGAGCTGAGAGCGGGCGGCCAGGGCACCCGAATCGTGCTGGCGCAGAGCGTCACGGAACTGCAGGCCCACGGCAGCCCCTGGCTGGCGGCGGCGGTGGCGGTTTTTATCCTGGGCGCCCCGACCATCGCGCTCGGCGGAATTCTCTATGTCCTGCTGCCGCTGCTGGCGGGAAAAGTGTGGCCGGGAGCCATCCAGGTCTGCCGCTGGGTTTACGGCGCGGATCCCTGGAACATGATCGAGGTCTTTCTCATCGCGGTACTCGTGAGCCTGCTGAAACTCGGAGACATCGCGACCGTCACGCTCGGGGTGGCCTTCTGGGCGTTTGCCGGATTGATTGTCTGCCTGACCGCCTCGCTTTCGTCGATTGACCGGCTGGAACTGTGGGCGCTGCTGGAGGGTCATCGGAAATGACCGGCCTGGCGGAAAAGTCTCCCTATCCGGCGGGCTCCGCGGCGGCCAGCGGGTTGGCCGCCTGCCACGGATGCGGCAAGATCCAGCCGGTGGCGAGCGAGTTCTGCAGCCGGTGCGACGCGGCGCTTCATCTGCGGAAGCCGCACAGTGTGCAGCGGACGTGGGCGCTCACCCTGGCCGCGGCGCTGCTTTATCTGCCGGCCAATCTGCTGCCCATGATGCGTTCGGACGGGATCGGCGGCGGGGTCGATAAGACAATTATCGGCGGCGTGATTCTCTTCTGGCAGCACCACGCCTATCCGATCGCCATCGTGATCTTCGTCGCCAGCGTGATCATTCCCATCGTCAAGCTCGCCGCCATGGTCGTGCTCTGCCTGAACACTCAAGTCTGCCGCCGCCCGCGCGCCATGACTCGCCTTTACCGGATGACGGAGCTGGTGGGGCGCTGGTCGATGGTCGATGTGTTTGTCGTCGCCGTCTTGGTGGCGGTGGTGCAGCTTGGCAATCTTATGTCGATCGATCCCGGACCCGCCGCCGTGGCCTTTGCCGGCGTGGTGATCCTGACCATGCTGGCCGCCATGTCTTTCGATCCTCGTCTGCTCTGGGACGCCGCGCGCCATCCGCGCCCACCAAATCATGACTGAAGACCGCCTCCCTCTTCCCGAACCAGCCAGGCCCGAGGTGCGGCGGCATCGCCGTATCTCGCCCGTCTGGATCATCCCGATCCTCGCGGGCCTGCTCGGGCTGTGGCTGGTCTGGCAGCATTACAGTTCGCAAGGCCCGCTGGTGGAAGTGCGCTTCGAGACGGCGGAAGGCATCGAGGCGGGAAAAACCGGCGTGCAGTGCCGCAGTGTCGGGGTCGGGGTGGTCGAGAGCGTCCAGCTTTCGCCGGATTTGAAGGGCGTGATCACTCACGTCCGCATCCAGGGCGATGCCGCCGGGCTGCTGCGGGAAGACACCCGCTTCTGGGTGGTGCGCCCGCGCTTTGGCGGCAGCGGCATTTCCGGGCTCGGCACGCTGGTCTCGGGCACGTTTCTGGAGCTCGATCCCGGCGTTTCCGAGCGCACGGCGCGCAGTTTCGTCGGCCTGGAAAATCCGCCCGTCACTCCGCAAGGTGTGCCGGGCCTGCATATCACGCTGATCGCGGACGCAGCCGGCTCGCTCGGGCCGGGCTCGTCGCTCCTTTACAAGGGCATCCGCGTCGGCCGCATCGAGAGCCGCGAGTTCAATCCCACCGAGCGGCGCGTGGAATTCGGGGCCTTCATCGGGGGAGAATTCGGCGCACTGGTGACCAATCGCACCCGCTTCTGGAACGTGAGCGGGATCGAGCTCGACGTCAGTTCCGCCGGGGTGAAACTCTCCACCGGCACGCTGGAGTCGCTGGTTTCAGGCGGCGTCGCCTTCGACACGCCCGATCTGGGCGCGCGCGCCGAGCCCGCCTTGGATGGCGCCATCTTCCCGCTCTATGCCGGCGAAGACGTGACCGAAGAGCAGACGCTCAACCCGCGCCTGACCTATCTGCTGCTGTTTAAGAGCAGCGTGCGCGGTCTTAATAAAGAGGCTCCCGTCGAGTTCCGCGGCATCCGGGTCGGAACGGTCGTCGATATTTCCTTCGATTATCTGCCCGACGACGCCGAACGCCGCGTCCCCGTGCTGATCAAGCTCGATCCCAGCCTGATCGCCGATTTGCCCGCGAAAGACCTCTCCGCCGGTCCCGCCTTGATCGCCGCCCGCGTCCGCGACGGGCTGCGCGCCACCCTTCGCACCGGCAGCCTCCTCACCGGCCAGCTCTTTGTGGATCTCGATATCCTGCCGAACGAACCTCCGGCCGAGATCGCCATGACCGGCGGCTACCGGACCATTCCCACCGTCTCATCCGGGCTCGGCCAGCTTCAGGATAAACTGACCGCATTGCTCGATAAATTGCAGGCCCTGCCGATCGATCAGACCGTGGCTAACGCGAACACCGCCCTCGCGGGGATCAGCGACACCGCCGAGGAGGCGAAAGTCGCCGTGGCCGAGCTGAAGGGCGCGGCCACCAGCCTCGACCGTCTCCTCGCCTCCGAAAAGACGCAGAACCTCCCCGACCAGCTCACCGCCTCCCTCGCCTCATTGGAGGAAACGCTCAACGGCTTCAACGAAAACTCCGCCGTCTATCGCGATCTCGCTTCCACCATTCAGGATCTGAGCAGCGCCCTCCGCTCGATCGACGCCATGGCCAGCACCATTCAGCGCAAACCTAGCTCGCTGCTCTGGGGCAACCCGAAGGGCACCGTCACCGCGCCCAAAGCGAAAAACTGATCGCCTTTTCTCCATGAAACAAATCGCCCTGCTCCTCGCCGCCTGCGCCCTCGCCGCCTGCAGCACCCCGGAACTTTACTACCGGCTCAGCGCCGACGGCCCCCTGCCCTCCCCCAGTTCCGGCCTGTCGCTGGGCGTCGGGCCCATCGAGCTGCCGGAGTACATCGATCGCGCCGAACTGGTTTTTCAAAGCTCCGAGACCCGCTTCGAAGTGCCTTACGAGCAGCGCTGGGCGGGTTCTCTGCGCGACACCACCACCCGCGCCGTCGGGGTGAATCTGGCCCGCCGCCTCGGCACCAGTAATCTGCGCACCTATCCCTGGCCGCCCGGGACCCATCTCGACCGCCAGGTGCGGATCAACGTGAACCAGTTCCACGCCCGCTCCGGAGGCGACGCGATCCTGGAAGCGACCTGGACGATCGAAGACGGCCGCAATAACGTGCTCTCGCGCGGCAGCGGCGCCTTTCGCGAGCCGGTGCAAAAAGATGGCTACGAGGGGATTGTGGCCGCTCAAAGTCGGCTGCTCGGTCAGTTGAGCGATCGGTTGGCCAAAAACTTTCCCGGCCGCTGAGGCGGGGGCGGAAATCGCGGGCAGAGGGCACCCAACCTGCTTCCTCAAGGTCCACGCTCTCCTGATGGTGTCTCCTATCGAACAATCCGATTTCAACGATCAGCTCGTCCACGGCCTGGTCCATCGGATGAACAACATTTTCGGCCTCTTCCACGGCTATCTGGGCCTGTTGTTGGAGGATGAACAACTCACGCCGGAGACCATCGAGGGGCTGCGGCGTATTCGCGAAGGGGCGAGCGCGGCCGTGGATCTGATGGGCCGCACCCAGTCGCTGGCCCGCCCCCCGTCGCTGGTCTGGCGTGAGATCGACACCTCCCGCTTCTTCAGTTCCATCCGCCCGATGCTGGCCTCCCGCCTTCCTTCCGGAGTCGATCTGGTCATCGAGCAGGAAGACGAGTTGCCGAAACTGTGGGCCGACGCCATCCGGCTGCGCACCGCTCTCATGGAGCTGGTCAGCAACGCCGCCGAAGCCTCACCGGCGGGCCAGCAGGTGACGGTGCGCGCCTTTGCCGAGCAACCCAGAAAACGCGCCGCCCATAATCACGCCGAGCAACCGTTGCGCTGGGTCGTCTTCGAAGTCACCGACCGCGGACCCGGCATCCGCGAAGATTTCCGGGAAAAGATTTATGCGCCGTTTTTCACCACCCGCAGCCAGCGGGATGCCGCCGGGCTTGGGCTATCCGTCGCCGCCGGGCTGGTCCAGCAGATGGGGGGTGTCCTCCGCCACACCCGCCAATCGGCCGTGACCACCTTCCGCATCATGCTGCCCGCCCACACTGGCTAGTCGATCCCTTTTAAAGGACGCATTTAGCGCTCCGCTTTTTCAGGCTCACCTTCCAGAGAGGCCACCGTCTGCAACGGAATGTAAGCCACACTTTCCTTCCCATTTTCGACGTAAGAGACAAACAGCGTCGTCCTCCGCGGCGAGAAAGAGATGAAATCGCGATGCGGCACGTCATAGACATCCCCTCCCGCCGTCTTGATTCGAAATGGTCGATTTTGCTCGATCATTTTCTTAACCAGACTGGAATCCATCCCGCAGATTCATCGATACCCTCCCGCAAAGCAAGCAGCCGTGGCGCTTCCCCGGGCGAAACGCGACCTGCCTTCCCCGCCGAAAATCGCTCGTCTCGCCGGGTCCGCCTCTCGTAGGATGCGCCCATGAGCCGGAACGGTAAATGCCCCAACCTCGCCCACTGCGTTCTTGCCTATCGCGGTGAGACGATCGCCGCCCCGGAAAGTGCGTTCGTTTGCCCGGAATGCCAGCAGCCGCTCACTCCGCTCGACGGGGGCGCGCCCGGCGCCCGGATCAAGCCGCTGTCGGCCCTCATCCTGGCGGTCCTGATCGGACTGCTCTGCGTGATGTTTTTTCTGTTCGTCAAAAAAGCGCAACGCATCACGCCCGCCCCCGAGTCCGAATCTCCCGCCGTGACCGAGGTGGAAGCGGTGCAGCCTTCGCCCACCCCGCTCACGACCGCTCCCACCGGCGCGCCGGCCCCGAGCGAATCGACGGCCAGCTCCGTCCCGCAGGACATCAATCTCGATCCTCAGTCGGTCCAGAACTCGCAAGTGAAGTCCGAAGTCCTCCAGCGGATCGACCTCATGCCCACCATCTCGTCGGAAAATAAAGATAAGCTCTACTTCAGCGTTGAGCGGGCGCGGCAGATGGGCAAGATCGTTAAAATTCCTTTCGGGTTCGGACGTCGCGCGCTCTCGACCGAGGACATCGCCGCCGTCCAGTCCGCCGTTCAGTCCGAGCGCGTGCGGCAGATCCTGGAGGACCCGACCGCGGTGCTGGTCCTATTGGGTTACGCCGACGCCAAGGGCGATGACGAAAAGAACCTCAAGATTTCTCAGGACCGCGCCGAAGCGGTGCTGAAGACGCTGCGCGACCAGCTCCACGTTCTCAACGTGATGCATGCCGTCGGCATGGGCAGCTCCACCCTCTTCGACGAATCGGGCAATGAGAAAAACCGCGTGGTCGAAGTCTGGGTCGTGCTGCCCTGAGGCTGATCATGAGCTTCCCGGTGGAAAATACAGCGCACCTCGCGGTGCTCGGGGGCCTGCCGCTGGAGGTCTTCCCGCTCGATCGGGAGGAAGTCATCGCGGGACGCGCCCCGGACCTGCCGCTGCGGCTCGACCATTTGGAAGTCTCGCGGCAGCATTGCCGGTTTCGCCACCTCGACGGTCAGTGGACGGTGCAGGATCTGAACAGCCAGTGGGGGACGCGCGTCAACGGCCGGTCGGCGCGCGAACCGCTGCCGCTGGCGCCCGGCGACCGTTTGCAAATAGCGTCCATCGTCCTCCTCTTCGGTCTGGGCGAGCCTCCGAGCGAGACGATGTTCGAAAACATGCGGATCGGTTCCCTGCGCGAGGCCGCGCCGGTCATGGTGGGCGGGGTCGATGTCACCCGCGTGCTTCTCACCGGAAGCATGACGGTCGGGCGTGATCCCGACGCGGAAGTTTTTCTGAACGATCCGGCGGTTTCGCGGCGGCACGCCACCCTCCAGCGCACCGGTCAGGGCTTTCGCGTCAGCGACGCCCGCAGCACCTCGGGCTCGTTCGTCAACGGCCGCCGGTTCGACGATCACGTCCTCACCATCGGCGACCGGCTGCAGATCGGGCCCTACCTTTTTCAGTTCGACGGGGAGGCGCTCAATCACCTCTC
>JBGTNO010000108.1:0-5852 GCA_041743065.1 Chthoniobacterales bacterium | reverse complement strand
CTCGGCGGCTGGCTCCACGAAGCCTTCGGCCTCGACCTCGTCTTCACCTGGCGCGCCGTGCTCATCGCGCTCGCCGTGATGGCGTTTCCGCTTTTCGTCCGCACCGCGCGGGTCGCCTTCGAGGAAATCGATCCCCGGCTCGAGCAGATCGCCCGCACCCTCGGGGCCTCGCCATGGCGCGCGTTTCTCACCATCACCCTGCCGCTCGCGGCCCGCGGTCTCCTCGCCGGCATGACGCTGGCCTTCGCCCGCGCCCTCGGCGAATTCGGCGCCACCATCATGGTCGCCGGCAATATTCCCGGGCGCACCTCCACCCTGTCCCTCGCCATTTTTCAATCCGTGCAAATGGGCCAGGAACGGCAGGCCTGGCCGCTCCTCGCCGCCTCGGTCGGGCTCGCGTTTACCGCCGTCTTTGTGGGCGAAACGCTCCTCCGCCGCTCGCGTCCCCGGCGATGAAACTGGAGCTTCGTAAAATCCGGCTGCCGCTCGCGGAGTTCACCCTGACCGTGGACACCACGCTGGAGATCGGCTGCGCCGGCCTCTCGGGACCTTCCGGAGCCGGTAAAACTTCCCTGCTCGACCTGATCGCCGGACTGCGCCGCGCTCCCTCCGCGCGGATCGCCCGCGACGGCTGCGTCCTCACCGACACCGGCCAGTCTCTCCACCTGCCCGTCCATCGACGCCGGATCGGTTACGTCCCGCAGGATCTCGCCCTCTTCCCGCATCTCGATGTGCGCCGGAACCTGCTCTACGGTCACCGGCCCGAAATCGCCCCGCTCGCGCTCCAGTTCGACCACATCGTCGAAGTCCTCGAAATCGCCCCTCTGCTCGACCGACCGACCACCACTCTCTCCGGCGGCCAGAAACAGCGCGTCGCTCTCGGCCGGGCGCTCCTCGCCGCGCCCGCGCTGCTTCTGCTGGACGAACCCCTCTCCAGCCTCGACCGGCCGTTGCGGGAGCGCCTCATCCCCTATCTCCGCCGGGTGCGCGACGAGTTCCGCCTTCCCATGCTCTTCGTCTCGCACGACGCCGAGGAACTCGCCACCCTTTGCGACGTGGCCATCCGCATGGAGCGCGGAAAGCTCGTGTCAGCCTAGCCAGCCCTTTGCGCCCGCTGAGCCAGCCCCTCCCGCGGCGTCTTCTCAATAATCCGTGTTTCTCACGAACCCGGCAAGGCGGGCTTTGGCCCGATTTTCCGACATTGCCGAGCGCGGCGGGTCGGGTAGAATGGAAGCTCTATGAAACAGTCGCCGCTTCTCGTTCTCCTCCTCGCGGCCAGCGCCTTCGCCCGGGCGGATCTCACCATGGTCAACGAAATCGAAAGCGACGGCCAGAAGCAGGAGATGACCATGAAGATCAAAGGCCAGGAGGCTCTCGTGGACATGAATGCCCAGATGAGCGTGCTGCTCGATGGCGAAACCGGCGACTCGGTCATGCTCATGCACCAGCAAAAGAAGGCGATGACTATCCCCGGCGCGAGCGTCAAGGCCATGCTGGAGCAGGTCAAGGCAGCGCAGCCCAGCGCCAGCACCGACCCGAAGACCGCTCTCACGCCCAACGGCAAGTCGGAGACGATCAACGGCTTTAAGACGGTGGGCTACGATTACGCGCAGGGCGGCCTCCAGGCGGAGTATTACCTCGCCCCGGATTTTCCGGACCTCGCGCAGACGCTGGCACAGCTGCAGGCCTTCCAGCAGAGCGGCACCAACAGCCTGGCCGGGGGCGCCGCGAATATCGACCTGACCACTTTTCCCGGATTCCCGATTCGCACGATCATGAAAACCGGTGGCAAGACCATCGTATCCACCGTGAAAACGATCAACCGCGACGATCTGCCGGCGAGCGTATTCGAAGTGCCCGCGGACTACGAATCCGCGAGCATGCCGCAGATGCCCAATCCCCAACCCTAGGGGATGGCTGGCCTGATCCTCGCGTCGCGTTCCCCGCGTCGGCGCGACCTGCTGGCCGAGGCGGGCTACCGTTTCGAAATCGTCGAAGCGCAGGTGGAGGAAGTCTCGCCGGAGTATCTCACCGTCGGCGAAACGGTCCTGCTCAACGCCAAACGCAAGGCCGGAGCCGTCGCCGCGAAGCATCCCACCGCGATGGTGCTGGGCGTGGACACGCTGGTGGAGTTCGAGGGTCGGCCGCTGGGTAAACCAGCCGACCTCGATGAAGCCAAAGCCGGGCTGGCCAGGCTGAGCGGAAAAACCCACCAGGTGTGCAGCGGTGTCTGGCTGAGGATCGACGCCGAGCGGCGACAGGTGGGCTTCGTCGAGACCAGCCGGGTGCGTTTCCGCCCACTCAGCGCTCTCGAGATCGAGCGCTACGTGCGGCTCATCGATCCGCTGGACAAGGCCGGCGGCTACGCCGCGCAGGAGGATCCGCTCGGCATCATCGCGCGGATCGAAGGCTCACGCACCAACGTTATCGGCCTCCCGATGGAACGTCTCGCCGAGGCTATCGCCCGGCTTTGACCCTCAGGGCACGCTGAACGTGCGCGTGGTGGCGGGCGCCGTGGTCCCCGAAACCAGGGACCGCGCCGTCGCGGAAACGCTGGTGCTGCGCCCCGCCGGCACCGTGACGGTGGTCGATCCCGTTTCCCCGACCGCGAGTCGCTGAATGAACTTCTGGCCCGTCACGCCGCCGGTGTTGGTCTCGATCAGGACATTGTTGAGCGGCAACGTTCCCCGATTTTGCACCGTGACCACCACCGGCAGATTCGTCGCCGAAGCGGTGGCGCGGTTGGCATAGACATCCGCCACCGCCAGGCTCTGCACGCCCGTGGTGTTGCGCTGGAGCAGGCGGGTAAAATTGAGCAGCCCCGCCCCATAAACCGGGTCCGTTCCCGGCGGACCCGCATCGTTGCCGTAGGAGGTGATCAGCCCGGAAATGGACGCCGCCGAGGCCGACGGATTTTGCGACATCAGCCCCGCGATCGTCCCGCTGACGAAGGGAACCGCCGCCGAGGTGCCGGTAAACGAAACGCCATTTTGCGGATCCCAGCGCGTGAGCACGCCCACGCCCGGCGCGGCGATATCGACCTCCGGGCCCCGATTGGAAAACGACGGAACCTGCCCCCGCGCGTCGGTGGCGGTGACCCCGATGACGCCTTCATAGCGCGCCGGATAAGCCACCATGTCGCCCGATTCGTTGCCCACCGCCGCCACGATGGCCGCGTTTTTCGACTGAGCGTAGGCCACCGCATTGCGCACAATCGCGCTGTCGCCAAAAGAACCGAGGCTGATGCTCAGCACCCGCGCCCCGCGATCGACCGCCTCCACGATTCCCTGCGCCAACGCAAAACTGTCCCCCGCCCCATCATTCCCGATCACCCGCACGCTCAGCACCTTCGCGCCGGGCGCCACGCCCTCGACCCGTCCTTCCTCACCCAGCAGCAGTGTGGCGATGGCCGTGCCGTGACCCGTCGAGTCCGCCGAGGCCGTGCCATCACCCGTCACATCGATCATGCCCGCCAGCCGACCCGCCACCGGGCTGCCGGGGGCCACTCCCGTATCGAGCAAAGCAATCAGAATCCCCTCTCCCCAAGTCGCCGTGGCCGCCGTGCCGCCGAGCCATTCCAGCGCGCTGCTGCCAAACTCCGCCGTCCCGCCTTCCTCCTCCGGCCGCCTTTCGGGCATCTCGGGCGGAAGCACGACGTAGTTGAAATCCGCCACCGCTCCGCTCCCGCCCAGCAGCGCCAGATCGTCCACTCCCAGCCGCACCGCCCGCAATCGAGGCAGCCATCCCCACCCCGAGATCCCCGCCTCTCGCGCCTGCCGCAGAAACGCCTGATACTCTGCCTCGCTGGCAAAAGTGAGCACCATTTCCCCCCGCACCGTCCCCGCCGGAAACTCGAAGTCCGCCGCTTTCTCCGCCCGATCCGATGGGCGCGTTCGCCTCGGCGCCTGAGCCCGGGCAACCGGCTTCCGTTCGGATTCAGCCCGCGGCGAAACTACCCTCGTCGTTTCCAAAATCGGACGGCTCCACCAGATCGCCAGCGCCATCCCCGCGATCACGCCCACCGCGACCAGAGCGAGGGTGCTCAAACCCCAGCGTTCGCGCGGCTTCGACATGCCGCACCCTATCAGCGCCCGCTTCCCCGCGAAACCGGAATTTATGCTCTTATCCGATTGCTCATTGCCCGGGTGATCGAAACCGAGTCCAGCCCGCCCCACACCTTGAAGCGCTTCGCTTCATCTCCCCTCAGAGGAAAATCGGTTCATTGCGCTTTCCGGCGGATTGCCCCTAAGCTAGCGGGTTCTCATGGCTATCAAACGCATCCTTACTCACCCGGGCGGCGCGCATAAGGACGAGTTTCTGGCCTGTAGCGTGATGATCGCCCTCCACGCTGCGCCCGTCGTCCGGCGCGAACCGACGGCGGACGATCTGGCGGACCCCTCCGTCTGCGTGATCGATGTGGGCGGCCAGCACGATCCGATCCGGAACAATTTCGATCATCACCAGCTCCCCCGCGACGGCGTTCCCACCTGCGCGCTCAGTCTGGTGTTGCAGCATCTCGGCCTTTACGAGGACGCCCGGCTGGCCTTCGAATGGCTGGAGACGGCGGAGTGGTTCGACGTGCAGGGACCGACCCGCACGGCGGAATGGCTGGGAGTGGAGCGCAGAGTGATCAGCCAGCTCAATTCGCCGATCGACATCGCGATGTTGCGGCACTTCGCCGGCTCCAACGCCTGGGATCACGGGGATCCGCTTTACGAGATGATGCAGTTCCTCGGTGACGACATGGTTTTCTATCTGCAAACTTTGCGGAAGCGGATGGAAAACATCGCGGATTCCAGCGAGCTGTGGACCGTGGAGGTGGGTGAGGAAAAATTTTCCGCGCTCTTTCTGCCCCGTCAAGATCAGATGGCGGATGAGCCTTCGATGGGTCTGGGCCAATACGTTTATCTGCGCGGGCTGGAGAAACAGGTGGCGGCGCTGATCTATCCGGACCGGCGCAGCGCGGGCTACGGACTCAGCCGGTTTCAGGATCATCCGCGCCTCGATTTCACCCGCACGAAGGGGAACTCCGACGTGCATTTCGCGCACGCGGGGGGTTTCGTGGCGAAGACGACCGCGACCGAGCCGGAGCGGCTGCGGGAGCTGCTGGTGCAGGCCTGGAGCTGAGATAACTCCCGCCTTCCGCTCAGCGCGAGCGCATCTGCGTTTCGAGCTTCCCGAGCATCGCTTCGGCGGTCTCGCGGGCGCGGCGCTCCTCCATGAGCGCTTCCTCGAGCTCGCGGATGCGCTGCTGCAGGTTCGCTCGAATACTGGTCCGCACCGGTATGCCCTCGTCGGGTTCGGCCTCCTCGGTCTTTTTGCCGACACGCAATTCGGGAATCTGGCCCACCGTCGTGTGCGTTTCCTCGGCGCAATTCGTCAGCCGCGTGTTCTCGTTAATCTCGCGCGCGATCAGAAATTCCCGCACGGCCATAATGGTGGTCGGGCCGTAGAATTGATCGGGACTCACCTCGATGAGCCAGTCCATGTGCAGCTCGGGAATCATGGGCGCCTTCACCCACGAGGCCTGATCGGTGGAAACTTTATCGAGCGGAGAAATCTGCGCTCGCTGCGCCCAATCGGAGAGTTCCTCGAAAGGAACGGGGCCGAAAACGGTCCCGTCCTCATGCTTCATTAGATACCAGGTTTGTGATTCGTCCATCTAGGGGGTTTCCTGCGGGGGCTGCGTTTCGGGTTCGGGAAGGAAGAGCGGCTGGCCGATCTGCAACTTCCGGCCATCGCTAATGGTATTAAGCTCCATCAATTTGGCAACTGTCGTGTTGAACTGCTTCGCGATCGAAGTCAGTGTTTCACCCGCCTTGACCACGTAGGTCGGCCCCGCGGGTGTCGCG
>JBGTNO010000107.1:0-2798 GCA_041743065.1 Chthoniobacterales bacterium | reverse complement strand
GAGATTCGAACAGCCGGAAAACGCCAGCGAGATAAGGGCGAGCAGCGCAGAGCCGCGGAGGAAGCGAGGATTCATCGTGCGCCGATCCTAGGCCGACCCGGAACGCGCTGGCAAGCGTCCACTGAAAACCCCGACGCGCCTCCCACCCGTTCACCGCCGATCGAGAGGCGTTCAGCTACGCGCAAACGTCCCTCGCCCCCTCCGATCGCTCGCAGCCGCGCAAAACCCCTTCCGCCGTTGAGATAGCCAAAAGGCGGAGCCTCTGCCCGAAGGGCAGCGCCCAGGGGGCGCTGGCAAATGTATCTCCAAGGTGTCTCCACTCGCCGCGTGATCCAAATCAGCGAAGAACTCTGCGGCCTCGAGATCACCCCCGCCAGTCAGCCGCGCCGCCGCAGAACTCGATCCGCTGCCAGCCTCCTGGCGGCGCGAGCGTCATCCCCGCCATTTCCTACCCGCCCCCTTCCCCAGAGCGCCTCGCGGCAGCCGCGCGCGACCGACTGCTCAATACGAACTCTCGACCCGCTGGGCCACATCGCGGTAGCCGTAATCCACTTCGTAGATCTGCTTCATGCAGTCGATCGACTTGTCCTTATTCTCCATCTCCTCGTGGATCAGGCCGAGATTGTAGAGCATCTCTTTTTTCACGGCATCCATGGAGGGCAGTTCCTTCACCGCTTCTCCCAGAGTTCGCACGGCGAAATCGTGCATCCCTTTGCCCCAATAGCAACGTCCCAGCAGGCTCATCGCCTTGATCCGGACATTGGGGTTGTTGCGCGCGCGCTGGAGCTCGGGAATGGCCTCGGTGTATTGGCCGGCCTCGACGAGTTGCTCGCCCAGCTCGTAACGAAACTGCAGATCGGTGGGATTTTTCTCGACGCGGACGCGCGCGCCCTCCACCTGCATGGAGGCCTTCTCGCGCGTGAGCTCGGCGAGCTTCTCCTCTTTCTCCGGCCGTGAGGGGTCGTCCTCGGCCATGCTGGCGAGTTCCGCCCGCAGAGTGTTGAATTTGAGATCCTGCACTTCCATCTGCAGATCGGAGACCTTGCGGGTGAGCGTGTTGTCCGTGTGGCTGGTGATCTCGGAAGCCCGGTGGTACCACCAGATGGCGCTTTCCAGATCGCCTTTCTGCTCCCAGAGCTGGGCGATCTGGCGGGCGAGATCGAGGCTGTTGGGCTCGGCTTCGGCCTTGGGATAAAGTTCGTTGAGCTGCTGATCGATCATCTCGGCGCTCTTGATCACGCGACTTTTCTGCTCGAGCGACTCCGCCTGCTCCTTATCCTTCATCAGGTCGCGGTAATCCTTGGTGCCACCCGACTGCGCGACTTCCTCCCAGCCGCCGCTGCTCATGGAGGCGCGGGCCGCCGCATCCTTGCCGCGTTTGTTGGCGATCAGGTCGGCTGGATTGATATCGGTGATGCGGGTGTAAATCTTCACCGCCCTCTCGCTGTCGCCATGTTGGCCGTAAAATTCCGCCAGCTCGTGCAGCACTTTCACGTCCTTGGGATTGGACTCGATCAGCGTCTCCAGCGCAAACGCCGCGGTCTCCGGCAGGCTGGCCGCCAGCGCGGCATCCTTGAGCAGGTTGTTGCCCTGCGCGCTGTAGGGATCGGTTTCCAGCGTTTTCTCCGCCAGCTCCATCGCGGCGAGGGGATCTTTCTTCAGCAGGCTCGGGCCTTTGAGAGCCGCCGTGGAGATGCCGGAAAAAAAGCTTTTTTTCCCCTTGGTCGCGGCGACTTCCGCGCGGCGCAGTAATTTCCGGCCATCGAGAAAGCCGGGGGTCTCTTTTAACACCGTCTGCATCAGCGAGACCGCGTATCCGTAATTTTTCAGTTGCATGGCGTTGTTCGCTTTGACGAACAGCGCCTTGGCGTTGGGGGGGAGATCTTGCTCGGTTTTGACGGCCATGGGAGAACGAAGTTAGCGGGAAAAGAAGCAGGGGTCCTAGAGCGGCGCGGGCTTTTTTTTCGGCTCCTTGCCCGCCTGGAGTTCGACCACTTTCGCCTTCAGCAGATCGAATTCCTTCGCCGCGTTCCCGGAATAGTTTTCCGCCCCATGCTCGAAGAAAACATAGAATCCGAAGGTCGAGGCGAGGAACATCGCAAACCAGAAGAGTTTTCGCAGGAGAACCGTCACGCGACGATATTACGGACCGGCCGCTTCCCGTCAACGCCGAACGCGCATTCGCGAAGTCTGGCGGGGGCGGCGGGCTTGGGGCTAGAGTTCCGTGAGATGCTGACCCGGCTGCAGATTCGCGATTTCCGGTGCTTTCCGCGGCTCGAACTCGAGCTGGGGGCGGCGGCCACGATCTTTGTGGGAGCCAACGCGCAGGGGAAGACGTCGCTGCTGGAGGCGGTCTGCGTGCTGCTGCGGCTGCAGTCTCCGCGGGTGAACGCGCTGGGCCACGCCATCCGGCATGGAGCGCGGGGCTTGGTGGTGGATGGGCATTTCGGGCCGCGGCACCTGCAGTTTTACTACGCGAAGGAGCGAAAGAAGCTGGCGCTGGACGAGGTGGAGCAAAAATCCGCGCGCGAGTATCTGGGCGTGGGGCGGGTGGTCTGTTTCTCAAACGACGATATCGAGATCGTGCGCGGCCCGGCGGAGGGGCGCCGCCGGTTTCTGGACTTTGTGGCGCAACAGGTCGAGCCGGGCTATCGCACGACGCTGCGGGCCTACGATCGGGCGCTGCGGGCTCGCAACCGCTTGCTGAAGCAGCCCGACCCGGCGCGGCGGGAGATCGCGGCTTTCGACGTTCCGCTGGTGGAAAATGGCGCTCGCTTGTGCGAAATGCGGGCGCGCGT
>JBGTNO010000106.1:0-2819 GCA_041743065.1 Chthoniobacterales bacterium | reverse complement strand
GGAGGATCCCCAATGCGTTCGCTGCTCCGCCTGCGTGCAGAGCTGCCCCACCGGCGTTCTTAGCTTCGGTCGTCTCGACCGCGGCCAGAAACCCATATTCGACACGCTTCCCGCATCCCTCGTCCAGCTTGCCGAACGACGCAAGTCCGGCAAATGAACCGCAACAACGGCCCCCTCGACATCCGCCGCGTCCCCCGCCATCCTTCCGTATGACCGATTTTCTGTTAGGAATCGCACTCGCCCTATATCTTGCGGCAAGTCTCGGGATGCTTTTTTATGGATTGAACTGCTATGTGCTGCTCGCGCTCTTCGGGCGACGTTTCAAAGAAACACAACTCCTCCAACGCAAGGCCGAAGAGGACTGGCAACTGGCACACCCGCCCGGCTCCACTGAAGGCTTGCCCAAAATCACCACCCAACTGCCGATTTACAATGAACTCAACGTCGCTGAAACCGTGATCCGCGCGGTCGCCGCCTATGATTACCCGGCCCACCTTCACCAGATCCAGGTTTGCGACGATTCCACCGATGAAACCCGGGGGCTTGTCGATCAGATCGCCGCCGAATTGCGCGGGCGCGGCGTGTGGATCGATGTCTTCCGCAGGGAAACCCGGACCGGCTACAAGGCCGGCGCGCTGCGCGATGCGATGGCCACCGGCCACGGCGAGTTCATCGCCATCTTCGACAGCGATTTCGTGCCAAGCCCGGATTTCCTCCGAGCCCTGCTGCCGCATCTGCGGGATCCGCACACCGGCCTTGCCCAGGCGCGTTGGGGCCACCTCAACGGCAGTGAATCTTTTCTCACCCGCGCGCAGTCCATCGGCATCGACGGCCACTTCGCGATCGAGCAAACGGCCCGCTCCACCAACAACCTTTTCCTCAACTTCAACGGCACCGCCGGCATCTGGCGGCGCTCCTGCATCGAGGACGCGGGCGGCTGGCAGGCCGACACGCTCACAGAAGACCTGGACCTCTCCTACCGTGCGCAGTTGCGCGGCTGGCACATCGAGTATGTGCCGCATGTTGTAGTCCCCGCCGAGCTGCCGGATACCTACTCCGCTTTTAAAAGCCAACAATTCCGCTGGGCCAAAGGCTCGATCCAGACCGCCCTGAAACTCCTGCCGCAGGTGCTCGCATCCGACCGCCCGGCGCTTGCCAAGCTGCAATCGTTCTTCCACCTCTGCCACTACCTCGCCCACCCGCTCATGCTTGCCGTCGCGCTGCTGGCCCTGCCGGTGCTCGGGCTATTCAGCGGAGAAATTCATCCCGCATGGTTCGCCGTGCTCGCCTTCCCGTTGCTGCTCGCCACCTCCGGCCCCACCGTTCTTTATGCCGTAAGCCAACGCCACCTGTATCCTGACGCCTGGGGAAAACGCGTGCTCTTGCTGCCCGCCCTCGTCCTCGTCGGTTTCGGCATCTGTCTCTCCCACACCCGCGCCGTGCTCGAGGCCGTGCTCGGCATAAAAAGCGGGTTCGTCCGCACGCCGAAAAGCGGCGTGATCCGCGCCAAAACCTACCGCCCGCGCCCGACCTCCATCCCGCTGCTGGAGATCTCCGCCGGAATCTACTGCATCCTCAGCCTCGTCATCCTCCTCAGGGCCGGCTGCTTCGGCATTGCGCCGTTTCTCCTCATTTACTCCGCCGGCTTCCTCATGGTCGGCATAACCAGCCTGCGCGAGCAGCTCCGTCCCGCCTGATCCATGACCCGCCGATCCATCACCTGGGTCGCTTGTCTGATCCTCGCCGCTGCCGTTAGCGCTGCTTGGGGGCAACTCCCTCTGCTCGACAGCGTCCCGCTTCTGCGCGTCGCCCTCTTCGCCGCGCTCGGATTCCTCTCGCTGCCGCTCTGTTTCTTTTTTCCCGACACCGGTCGCCGCCGTTCTACGGTCATTCTAGTAGCCGGAGCAATCCTCCTCCGCCTCTCGCTCCTGCCTGCCCCCGTTTCCGACGATGTGAACCGCTACCTCTGGGAAGGCCGGCTTACACTCGCGGGGGAAAACCCCTTCGCCGCCGCCGACGACGATCCGATCCGCGAGACCTACCGCGATGAATACTGGGCCGCCATGAATCACCGCGATCGCCCCACCGCCTATCCACCAGGAATCCAGTGGATCATGGCAGGCGCGGCCGCCATCGCCTACCACCCGCTCAGCATGAAGGCGCTCGCCATGCTCGGCGATCTTCTGTGCCTTGGGTTGATCCTCCGGTTGCTGGAAAAACGAGCCGCGCCCGTCCGCTGGGCCGGGTTTTACGCCTTCAATCCCATCGTTCTAACAGCCTTCGCCGCCGAAGCGCACTTCGACAGCCTCATGGTCGCCGCAATCCTCGCCATGCTCCTCGCCGACCACCACCGGCGGCCGTCCCTCGCCTGGATGTTCCTCGGAATCGCCATCCAGATCAAGTTTGTCGCCATCGTGCTCGCCCCGCTGCTAGCCACCCGCCGCAATCGGCGCGGCGCATGGGCGCTCGTTCCCGTGCTCGTCCTTCCGGCGCTGCCGTTTCTATCGGAAATCGACCGCTGGGGGGAGGGGGTCACTGGTTTCGCCGGCGGCGGCGCGTTCATCGGTCCGCTCTTCACCGCGCTCAGTCTGTCTGGCCTGCCGCCGGAAACAGCGCGCCTCACCGGCATCGCTGTCTTCGGACTATTTGCCATGGCCGTTTTCCTCGCAAGCCTGCGCGGTCTTCCGCTTTTCAGAGCCGTTTCCCTGATCCTCGGCGCGCTGCTCGTCTGTTCGCCCGTCGTCCATTTCTGGTATCTCGCCTGGGTCTTGCCATTCGCAGCCTTGCGTCCTTCATTCGCACTTTCCTCCGCCTCCATC